>DASXVO010000046.1 GCA_036504215.1 Vicinamibacterales bacterium
CGTGGACGGCCACGACCCGATCGCCGCGATCTTGCAGTTCGCGCGCCTTCACGGCATCACGCAACTCTTCATCGGCCACAGCCTGCGTGAGCGCTGGCGCGACCGCGTGTTCGGCGGTCCCATCGACCGGCTGATCGCGCAGGCCGAGGCCATCGACGTTCGCGTCTTTCCACATTGAGATGAGCGAGACTGCCGTCACTCCCCGTGGTCGCCTGAAGCTCTACCTCGGTTACGCGGCCGGGGTCGGGAAGACGTACCGCATGCTCGAGGACGCGCACCGGGTCCTCGCAAGCGGGGTGGACCTCGTCATCGGCTACATCGAGCCCCATGGGCGTCCCGACACGACCGCGCGAGCGAAGGGGCTGCCCGACGTCCCGTGCCGCCGCGTGGCCTATCGGGGCATCACGCTCACGGAGATGGATATCGAACGGGTCCTGGCGCGTGCGCCGGCGGTCTGCCTGGTGGACGAACTCCCTCACACCAATACACCCGATGCCCGACATGGGAAGAGGTGGGAGGAAGTCCTCGAATTGCTGGATGCCGGAATCTCCGTGTGGACGACGATGAACATCCAGCACCTCGAGAGCCTGAACGATCAGGTGGCGGCCATCACCGGCGTCCGAGTCCGCGAAACCGTCCCGGATTGGCTCGTTGCGCAGGCGGACGATGTCGTGATGGTCGATCTGACACCGCACTCCCTGTTGAACCGATTACGGCGGGGCGTCATCTACCCACCAGATGGAGTCGGCCGCGCACTCGACCACTTCTTCAAGGAGTCGACGCTCGTGGCGCTGCGCGAGCTGGCGCTTCGCCAGACGGCGCATGAGGTCGAAACGCACCACGCGGGTCCTGACACACAACTGCCGGACGGCCCGCAGCGCCTGCTCCTGCACCTGACGGCCGATCCGGCCACGGCCCTGGTGATCCGCCGCGGTCGACGGTTGGCGGATTTCCTGCACGCCGACAGTTTCGCGGTCTACGTGCACCCGGGGGCCGCGCTCTCGGAACTCCCCGATATCCGGCGGGCGGCGGTCGAGCGCCACCTCGAGTTCGCGCGGCGTCTGCACATCGAAACGCGCGTCCTCTATGGTCCCGATCCTGCTGCCGTGCTCGTGGAGTTTGCCCGCGTGCACCAGGTGACGCAGATTCTCCTGCTGAGGCCCAGGCCATCGCGGTGGCGGCGTCTTGCCGGACACGGACTCGCCGCGCGCGTCATCCGCCGCGCTCGAGATCTCCAGGTCATCGTCGTCGCTTCCCGCCTCGTCGAGGACCGGGGTCGGGACCAATTGCCGTAACCAGTCTCGATGCGTCATTCGACCCGCGGCTACCGGCTGGCCGCTCGCCGCAGGGCGCAAGCCGGACTGCCGCATCGAGCTCAGTCCCGCCCCCTCCGTCTCTTGCGCCACCGGCGGTAGAAGACCACGACGACCGCGAGGAGCGTGATGGGCCAGTTGACGATCGCGAGGATGCCGACGGCGTTCGTCAGCGCGCGGCTGGCGAGCAGCGATGACGCGAGCGGAGAGAACGGATTGTCGTCGACCAGATAGGTCCAGGTGGCGGTCGAGTCACCGAGTCCCGCGCGCGACAGATCGATCTCCCCGTCCACCACCGCGAGACGCGAGAAGCGATCGACGATGTCCCCGTCCACCCTCGTCATCATCTCGTCGAACGCCTTGATGATCTGCCGCTGGAACTCGGTGAGCGGGTCGATGCCGCCGTAGCGTTGGAGATGGATGCCCTCGCGGATGTCCTCGATCAGGGCCAGGTGGTCGGCCCAGGCCACGTCGAAGGCATGCACGGCGATGCGCTGCTCCGCGCGGACGACCGCCTCCTCGCCGGCCTTCGCGGCCAGGTCCTCGAAATGCTCCGGCAACTCCTCCCGACACACGCCAGGCTCTGCCTGCCCGAGCAGGTACGCCTGGCGCCGCTCGTCGATCATCCGGCGCTGCTGCTCGACCATCGCCGAGTAGCGCCACAGCGTCTTCCTGATCCCGAAGTTCTGGCCCTCGATGATCCGCTGGGCGCGTGCGATCTCGAGCGTCACGATCGGGTCGTCGACCGGCGCTTCCTGCACCGCGGGCCGGTGGGCCTTGGGAATCTGGTTCATCACGCCGTAGCGCCGGATGAGATCGTCCTCGAGACTGATGAAGAACCGTGACGTCCCCGGGTCGCCCTGTCTCCCGGCGCGTCCTCTCAACTGGTCGTCCACGCGGCGGCTCTCGTGACGATTGGTGCCGATGACGTAGAGGCCGCCAAGCGACAGGACCTGCTCGCGCGCGCCGGCGTCACCCGCGCCGAGCACGATGTCCGTGCCGCGGCCGGCCATGTTGGTCGAGATCGTCACCGCGCCCGGTGCGGCCGCACGCCCCACGATGGCCGCTTCGCGCGCGTCGTGGCGCGCATTCAGCACCTGACAGCTGACGCCGTGCGTACCAAGCTCGGCCGCCAGCGCCTCCGATTCGCCCACGCTTGCCGTTCCGACGAGGACTGGCCGGCCGGCTTCGTGCGTCCTCACGATCTCCTCGACCAGGCCGCGCCTCTTTGCCGTCCGGTGCGTGAACACCACATCGTCCTCGTCGTCGCGGACGCACGCGCGGTGTGGCAGAAAGACGGCGGTCCTCAGGCCGAAGAACTCGTGCAGCTCCTCTGCGGCCGGCACCGCTGTCGCGGTCATCCCCGCGATCCTCGGATAGAGCCCGACGAAGTGCTGAACGGGAATCGAACCGAGGATTCGTCCCTCCGGTCGCACGGGGACGCCTTCCTTCGCTTCGACTGCCGCCTGGATCCCGTGCGGCCAGCGCCGGTTGTCCGCCACCCGGCCGGTGAACTCATCCACCAGCTCCACCCGGCCGTCCCGGATGATGTAGTCGCGGTCACGCGCCAGCAGTGCCTGCGCGTGAAGCGCGACGTGCAGCGCGCTCAGCGTGAGGTGGTGCTCTGATGCCGAGAGGACGATTCCGCCAAGCAGCGCTCCGGCGTGACGGAACCCGGCCTCGGTCAGCACGACCGCCCGCTCGTACTCATCCGCGGTGTAGTCCTCTTCCCGCCGCAGTTGGCGCACAACCGCCGCGAGCGTGGAGTGCTCGACTCCCAGACTCGGAGCGGTGCCGGCAATCACCAGCGGGACGCGGGCCTCGTCGATCAGGATGAAATCGGCTTCATCCACGATGACGAAGTGAAATGGGCGCTGGACGAGCCCTGCTGGATCCGTAGCGGTGTGGTCGCGAAGAAAGTCGAAGCCGGCCTCCTTCGCGGTGACGTAGGTGACGTCCGCCGCGTACGCGTCGCGTCTGGCTCCCGTCGACAAGTGCTGGCTCACGAACGCCGGCTCGAGACCGAAGCACCGAAACACCGCGCCCATCCACCCGGCATCGCGTTCGGCGAGGTAGTCGTTCGCGGTGAAGACGTGGACGCCACGACCCGTCAGTGCGTTGAGGATGGCCGGCATGACGGCGACGAGCGTCTTGCCCTCGCCCGTCGCCAACTGGGCGAGCCGCTGGCGGTGGAGGGCCACGGCAGCCGCCACCTGGACGTCGAACGGCCGCAACCCCAGCAGTCGTGCGGAAGCTTCCCGTGCCACCGCGAAGACCTCGGGCAACAGATCGTCGAGATCGGCGCCTGCCCGGGCGGCGTTCCGCGCCCGTCGTGCACGTTCTCCGAGGGCCGCATCCGTCAGGCCGCGGACGTCAACGGCCTCGACCGCACGGACGACGGCGGCATATGGTCGGAGGTCGTATTCGATCGGAATTCCCGCGAGCCGCAGGTAGAGGCGGTGGAGCGGGCCGGAATCGGTCGATTGCACGTTTGTCCTCTGGCTGCTCCAGAGCCACCCGCTCTGCTGGATCGCCGAGCGCGCTGCTCGTCGCCATTGTACGAAATTGGCGTCGGGGCCAATTACTGAAAGCGCCGCACAGAATCATGATTAGTCCCGACCCCGATTTCCCCGGGGACGGTATCATGGAGACATGCGAATCCTGTTGGGAGTGCTGCTCGTTCTCGCGCTCGCGGCGGCCGCGGTCTTTGTCGTGGCTGGCCGGGGGGATGCGCCGACAATCATCTTCCTTCAGCCTGCCAAGGCGATAGGCGTCGACTCGAATCTCGACGTCACCGTTGAAACGCCGAAAGGCAAATTCTCGCGTATCGACATCCTGCTCGAACAGGGCGGGAAGTCGACACCACTCTTCTCCCTGACCTCGGCGGCCGCGGCGAGCGTGAAGCAGGAGTCGCCCGATCGCATCCGTATCACCAGGCCGATTGGCAAGCGCGCGCTTCCCGACCTCCAGGCGGGCCCGGCGCGCGTCGTGGTGACGGCCGCGCGGACGACACTCTTCGGATATCGGACGAAGGAGGCCTCCGCCAGCAAGGACTTCCAGGCGAGGTTCAATCCACCGCGCATCGCCGTTGTTTCGACCCACCACTACGTCAATCTCGGCGGATCGGAGATGGTGGTCTACAGCGTGACACCGCCGGACGTCGAGTCTGGCGTGCAGGTCGGCGACGCCATCTACCCGGGTTTCCCCGCCTCCGGGGCCGGAGTCGCCGGAGCCAATCCGGATCTCAAGGTCGCGTTCTTCGCACTGCTCTACGACCAGGACCTCGGGACGCCGATCCGCCTCTTCGCGAGGGACGAGGCGGGCAACCAGGCGCACGCGCAGTTCGACTACAAGGTGTTCCCGAAGCCGTTCCTGAAGAGCCGCATCGAGCTCACCGACGGTTTCCTCCAGCGCGTCGTTCCCGAGATCCTCGAGCATTCCCCCGAGCTGAAGATCGCCGTGGCGCCCGGCGAGAGCTATCTTCCGGCGTTCCTGAAGGTCAACAACGACCTGCGGCGGATCGACGCCGAGAAGATCGCGGCGATGGCGAAAGAGTCGGCGCCGCGGACGCTGTGGCAGGGGTCGTTCCGGCCGCTCGGCAACGCGCAGATCGAATCGAAGTTCGCCGACCACCGCACCTATTTCTACCAGGGCAAGGAAGTCGATCAGCAGGTGCACCTGGGCTTCGACCTCGCGGTCACGGTCAACATCCCGGTCCTCGCGGGCAACGACGGCAAGGTCGTGTTCGCGGATTACCTCGGCATCTACGGCAACTGCGTCGTAGTCGACCACGGGATGGGCGTGCAGTCGCTGTACGGTCATCTCTCGTCGATCGAAGTGAAGGCTGGGGACACGGTGAAGAAGGACCAGCGGATTGCGCGGAGCGGCATGACGGGCCTGGCCGGGGGCGACCACCTGCACTTCTCGATTCAGCTGCAGGGACGGCCGGTCAACCCCGTGGAGTGGTGGGATCGGCACTGGATCGAGGATCGCGTGACGCGGAAGCTGCGCGAGGCGTCGTCGGGCACAGCGAAGTAACCCGCGCGAATTGCCTGCCCTTCGTGGGTGTGGTAGGTTCGAGACGATCTCGGGCGATCGAGAGGCACCCCTGCATGAACGATCCGGCGTCGCCGTCTGTCCGACCGCGCGCGATTGCGCTGTCGCTGCCCGTTCCACGCGTGTCGAGCCGGGCGTCGGACTTTCTGGCCCTGACGAAGCCTCGCCTCAACTTCCTGGTTGTCGCCACCACGCTGTCGGGCTACTACCTGGCCGCTGACCAGTTCAGTCCGGTCCTGCTCCTGCATACCGTCGTCGGCACCGCGCTCGTGGCCGGCGGCGCGGCGGCCTTCAACGAGATCTTCGAACGCGACACCGACGGCCTGATGCGGCGGACACGGAACCGCCCGCTGCCGGGCGGCCGCATGCGGGTGTCCACCGCCGCGTGGTTCGCGGTGGCGATTTCCGCGATCGGCCTCGTTCAACTGGTGCTCGGCGCGAACCTGCTCGCCGCGGGAATCGCGGCGGTGACGCTGATCTCCTATACGCTCGTCTACACGCCGCTCAAGGGCCGCACGTCGCTGGCCACGCTGGTCGGCGGCATTCCGGGCGGCCTGCCGCCGATGATTGGCTGGGCGGCGGCCCGCGGCAGCCTGTCGGTCGACGCGTGGGTGCTGTTCGCGATCGTGTTCTTCTGGCAGATGCCGCATTTCCTGGCCATCGCCTGGCTGTGCCGCGAGGATTACGCGCGCGCCGGTCTGCCGATGCTGCCCGTCGTCGAACCGGACGGTCGCAGTACCGGGCTGCAGGCAGTTCTGTACGCCGCCGTTCTCGTGCCGGTGAGCCTGATGCCCACGCTCACGGGCCTGACCGGCCGCGTCTATTTCGTGGTGGCCGCCATCCTCGGGCTCGGCTTCCTCGCGCTCGCCGTGCAGTTCGCGGGACGCCGCACCAACGAGGGGGCGCGTCGCCTGTTCCTCGGCTCCATCTCCTACCTGCCGCTGCTGTGGGCACTGATGCTGGGGAATCACTTGTGACGGCGGGCGACCGGCCGAGTGGCGCGCCAGAACGGGCGGGACGCCCGTCCCACTCCGTCGACGAAGCTGCCCGGCCGAGTGGCGCAGGCGTCTCGCCTGCGGTGGACATCTCCGCCGTGCGCCACCGTTACGAATCGCGCATGGCGCTCGATGGCGTGACCTTGCAGGTCGCGGCCGGCGAGATCTTCGGCCTCCTGGGCCCGAACGGCGGTGGCAAGTCCACGCTGTTCAAGATCGTCTCGACGCTGCTCGCTCCATCCGAAGGCTCCGTGCAGGTGTTTGGCGACGACGTTGTCCGCGACGCCGCGGCCGTCCGCCGACACCTGGGCGTGGTCTTTCAGAAGCCCGCTCTCGACGGCCGGTTGACCGTCAGCGAGAATCTGCGCCACCAGGGGCACCTCTACGGTCTTCGTGGCGATCGGCTCGCCAGGCGGATCGCCGGCGTCCTCGCGCGAGTCGGGCTCTCCGACCGCGGCCGTGATCTCGTTGGCACACTGTCGGGTGGCCTGCAGCGGCGCGCCGAGGTGGCAAAAGCGCTCCTCCACGAGCCGCGAGCGCTCGTGCTCGACGAGCCGAGTACCGGCCTCGACCCGTCGGTCCGCCGTGACATCTGGGACGATCTCGAGCGCCTGCGCGATCAGGAAGGAACGACCGTGCTCCTGACCACGCATCTCATGGACGAGGCTGCTGGCTGCGACCGCGTTGGCATTCTGGACGAGGGACGCCTCGTGGCGCTTGGTACGCCAACCTCGCTGACCGACGCAATTGGAGGCGACGTCGTCCTCGTGACCGCCCGGAATGCCGCTGGCTTGGCGCCGCGGATCCGCGATCGATTCGGCGTCGGCGCCGATCTGGTTGGTGACAAGGTGCGGATCGAGCGGGACCGGGCGCATGCGTTCGTCACGGAGCTCGTGGAGAGTTTCCCGGGCGAGATCGACGCCATCAGCTTTGGCAGGCCGACGCTCGAAGACGTGTTCGTGCACTATACGGGCAAGCGGCTCGACTAGCAGGTCGCTTCTTGTTTGCGCTGTTGGTTACCATGCTCCTCGCTTCCTATACGCTCTGGCTGCGTGAGGTCGTTCGCTTCTGCCGGCAACGCAGCCGTATTGTCGGCGCGCTCGGCTCGCCACTGGTGTTCTGGTTCCTGATTGGCTCCGGGCTGAACCGATCGTTCCAGGGCGGACCGGCGATGCCGCTACAGGGCGGATATCTCGAGTATTTCTATCCGGGCACGCTCGCGCTGATTCTGCTCTTCACGGCCATCTTCTCGACGATCTCCATCGTCGAGGACCGGCAGGAGGGATTCCTGCAGGGCGTGCTCGTCGCGCCGGTGCCGCGGACGGCCATCGTGCTGGGCAAGATTCTCGGCAGCACGACGCTGGCTCTCGGCCAGGGCGTGATCTTTCTCGCGCTTGCCCCGCTCGCACACGTCACGATTCACCTGGCGGATGTGCCGGCGCTCGTCGGCGTGATGTTCCTCGTGTCCTTCGGGCTGTCCGGTCTCGGATTCCTCGTCGCCTGGTGGCTCGACTCGACGCAGGGCTTTCACGCGATCATGAACATCTTCCTGATCCCGCTTTGGATTCTATCTGGCGCGCTGTTCCCGGCGTCGGGTGCCGCCGCGTGGGTGCGCTGGCTGATGTTCGCGAACCCCCTGACATACGGAGTGTCGGCCCTGCGCCGGATGTTCTACGATCAGCCGCTCGGCGCGGAACCTTCGCTGGCCGTCTCGATGGGAGTGGTCACGCTGTTTGCGGTCGTAATGCTGGGCGCGGGCGGAGTGGCCGTTCGCAGACAGAAATAGGGAAACGGGCTCGGGCTCATGTCGAGGAGATTGCGCGATGCAGGTTTCCGATCTGCCAACGCTGAATGCGACGCTGAACGGCCTCTCCGGCGTGCTGCTCGCGACCGGCTACGCGATGATCCGACGCCGTCGGATCTCGGTGCACCGCGCGTGCATGATCGCCGCCTTCCTCACGTCGATGCTGTTCCTGGCGTCCTACACGGCGTATCACGTGCAGGCAGGATCGCACCCATTTGCGGGAACGGGACCCGTCAGGATTGTCTACTTCGCGATTCTGATCTCACATGTCCTGCTTGCCGCCGCCGTGCTCCCGCTGGCGGTCGTGACGCTCGCCCGAGGCCTGGCGAGCCAGTTCGCGCGCCACGTCCGCATCGCGCGTTGGACGCTGCCAATCTGGCTCTACGTCAGCGTCACGGGCGTGGTGGTGTACCTGATGCTGTATCACCGATAAATCAGGTACTTCGCCCGCAGCAGGCGCCACTGGCCTTCTTCGTTGGCCCACGACTGGGCGATGGCGGCTGGGTCGTCACCAAGCTTGATTCGCTCGACCACGCGCGCGGATCCAACCAGGCGCAGTGTCTTGTCGATCTCGAACCGGTCGCCGTGCAACCTCCGAACGGCGGCGAGGAGCTCGATGCCCACACGCACCGGCCTCATCGCCTCGCGATCGGTCACCAGCATGAACACACCCTGGCACCGCTCGTCCTTGTACTTGCTCGTCGAAGGCGTGAACGACGTCGGGTAGAACCGGATGCCGGGCAGACGCCGCGCATTCAGATCCGAGGCGAGCTTCGGCCCGTCGATCCAGGGCGCGCCGATCTGCTCGAACGGCGTATCCGTTCCGCGGCCAACCGACACGTTCGCGCCTTCAATCAGGCAGACCCCCGGATACAGCGTGGCCTGGTTCATCGTCCGCATGTTCGGTGACGGGTTGATCCATGGCTGCCCGGTCTCGTCGAACCACTGCTCGCGATGGTAGCCTTTGACCTGGATGACGGTCAGGTCCGCCCCGATCTTGTTCTCTCCATTGAACAGCCGCGCAAGTTCGCCCATCGTCATGCCGTGTCGCACGGGCATCGTCGGGAAGTAGCCGACAAAGCT
Source organism: Vicinamibacterales bacterium (assembly GCA_036504215.1). NCBI lineage: Bacteria > Pseudomonadati > Acidobacteriota > Vicinamibacteria > Vicinamibacterales > Vicinamibacterales bacterium. The sequence goes on from DASXVO010000046.1 coordinate 9,252, forward strand.
GGCCAGCGCCTTGTCGAGCGCCGGCCCCTCGATCCTGAACCCCTCGATCGGGTTCACCCGGTCGAGCACCACCATCCGGATCTTCCGCTTCGCGGCCTCCTCCATCACGTACGCCATCGTCGTCTCGTACGTGTAGAAGCGAACGCCGACGTCCTGGATGTCGAAGACCATCGTGTCGATGCCTTCCAGCATCTGGGGCGTCGGCCGCAGCGTCTCGCCGTACAGCGAGTAGATTGGCAGACCGGTCTTCTCGTCCTTGGACGACGAAACCTCCGCATCCACGGCGCCACGAATGCCGTGCTCCGGCGAGAACAGCGCCACGAGCTTCACGGCCGGTGCTCTGGCGAGAAGGTCGATCGTCGACTCGCCGCCGAGCGTGCGGCCGGTGTGATTGGTGACCAGGCCAATGCTCCGTCCCTTCAACGCCGCGAAGCCGTCGGCTTTCAGCACGTCGATGCCGTTGAGGACCGGCCCGGTCCAGGCTGGCCGCGCCGGCGCCGTTCCCGCCGCGCCGAAGTCGCCACCGGCCAGGCGTGGCTGGCGGACGGCCTCGCCGGGACGATCGACGATGGCCGATCCCACGACGCTGGCCACCTTCCCGCGCAGGGGGGTGACATCCCCCTTGCCGTCGGGGTGCACCCGATTGGACAGGAAGATCACCCAGGTCCCGCTCGTCGGATCGATCCACAGCGACGTTCCGGTGAACCCCGTGTGCCCGTAGGAACCGGGCGGCAGCAGCTCGCCTCGGTTCGAGGAGTACGGCGAGTCCATGTCCCAGCCGAGGCCCCGGAACTGGTCGCCGGGCAGGACGATCGGGCTCGTCATCCTGGCAACGGTCAGCGGCGACAGAACCTGCGTCGCCCCGAACCGCCCGCCGTTGATTAGTGTCTGGCAGAAGATCGCCAGGTCGGCCGCAGTACTGAACAGGCCCGCATGGCCCGCCACGCCCAGCATCCGACGCGCCGTCGGGTCGTGGACGACGCCGCGCAGGATCACGCCACCGGGCTGATCGCACGGCCAGCCGTACTGCGAGCAACGTTCCGTCGGCGCTATCCTCGGGGCGAGAGCCGCGGGTGGCTTGAACATCGTGTCGCGCATGCCAAGCGGTTCGAAGATGCGCGTTCTGGCGAACTGGTCGAGCGACTGGCCGCTGACCCGGTGGACCACTTCACCGAGCAGGAAGAAGTTGATATCGCTGTAGGCGAACCGTCGTCCCGGCGAAGCGGTGGGCACCTCCTCGATGGCCCGCGCGATGGCTTCGTCGTAGCTCGCGAATTCCATCGACATGTCGAGGTCCGGGCGCAGCCCGGAGACGTGCGTGAGCAGGTGCCTGATCGTGATGTCGGCCTTGCCGTACCGCTCGAAGCCGGGAATGTAGGCCGCCACGCGGTCGCTCAACCTGAGCCGTCCGTCTTCGACGAGCATCATGATGCTGGTCGTCGTCGCGACGACCTTGGTGAGCGAGGCAAGGTCGAACACGGTGTCGAGCGTCATCGCTTCGACCGTCGGCTGAAGCGACCGATGTCCAAACGCCTTCTGGTAGTAGACCCGATTGCCGCGCCCGACGACGACGACCGCGCCCGGGGTCTGCTTCGCCTCGATGGCCTCGTTCACGAGACCGGCGATGAGCGCCAGGCGCTTGACATCCAGGCCCGGCGCCGCCGGCCTGGCCTGCGCACGCGCAGGGACGGTGAACGACGCGACCGACCCGACCACAACAGCCACGACGGTGATGAGGCGGTGTCTCACGGGTCTCTCCTTCCGAGGCGCTCTATAATATGATGTTCGACTGCATCTCGGCGATCGCTCCGACAGAATTACGAACCATGCCACCCACACCCGAGGCCGTTCGACGAGCCGACACTGCCCCGCCACGGCGCGCGCACTGGCGTTACCGGATCGTCGTCGGGCTGATCGTTCTCGCCATCGTCGGTGCGGCGGCGGCCGGCTGGTGGTACGCGCGATCGTCCACGCCCGCCTTCGGTCCGGTCATCATCGTCACGATCGATTCGGTGCGTGCCGACCATCTGCCGGCCTACGGTTACGCGAAGGTCAAGACACCGGCGCTCGACGCACTCGCTGCGGACGGGATCGTGTTCGAGCGCGCCTTCGCTCACTCGCCGCTGACGCTGCCGTCGCACGTGTCCATCCTGTCCGGCCAGTTGCCGTTCCAGACCGGCGTGCGGGACGACGTGGGGTTCACGCTGCCGTCGAATGTGGCGCTGCTGCCGCAGCTCCTGCGCCGGCGCGGATTCAAGACCGGCGGCGTGGTTTCGACATTTCTCCTGCGCCGCGACACCGGCCTGGGCCAGGCATTTGGATTCTTCGACGACGAGTTCTCGAGGACAGCCACCGACGCGCCGGCCCCGGTCGTCAGAGACGGCATCGAGTCGGTGAAGGTGGCCGAGCGCTGGGTGGATTTGATCAAGACACAGCGCTTCTTCCTCTTCCTGCAGATCAACGGTCCGCAGGCACCCTATACGCCGCCGCAGCGATTCGCGAGATACCGGGGGTACGACGGCGAGATTGCGCACGCGGACGAGAGCCTCGGTCGGCTGATTCAGTTCCTGAAGGATCGCGATCTCTACGACCCGGCGGTCATTGTCGTCCTGTCGGACCACGGCGAGGAACTGGGCGACCACGGTGAGCAGGAACACGGCCTGTTTCTGTACGACTCGACCATCCACACTCCGCTCATCGTGAAGATGCCGACTCAGGCGGGCGCCGGCCGGCGCAGCAACGTTCTCGTTCAGCATGTCGATCTGGTGCCGACGATTCTGGATATGATGGGCGCCCCGCGTGCCCCGTCGGTCCGCGGCCGATCGGTGCGGCACGTGCTCGATTCGGCTGACGCCACGATGCCGGACCGGGAGGTGTACGCGGAGTCGTGGTACGGCCGATTCCACTTCGGATGGAGCGAGCTGACGTCACTGAGCAGCGGACGCTACCGCTACGTCAAGGCACCGCGGCCGGAGCTGTACGACATGCTGCAGGACCGGAACGACCAGCGGAACATCATCGAGAGCCAGGTTGCGGCGGCCTCGTCGCTTCGCGCCGCGCTCGACCGCCTCCTCGCCGCCGGGCAGGCGCCCCCCCAGGAAGCGCCTGGCCCCGCGCGCTCGATGCCCGAACCAGAGGTTTTGCGCCGTATCGAGTCGCTCGGCACGATCACCATCACGGCAGACGTCGCGGCGGATGTGCCATCTGAACAACTGCCGGACCCGAAGGACCGGCGTGGCGTCGTCGAGAAGTACCGCGAGGCACTGCGCTTGGAGGCCAGGGGCGACATGGCGCGAGCGATTTCCGCCTGGCGCGAGGTGGTGAGGATCGATCCCGGCGCCGGCCAGGCCTGGGAGCGCCTGGGTACGCTGCTCGTCACAGAGGGCCAGTTCGCGGATGCAGGTGTGGCGCTCGAACGCTTCACGAGACAGGCGCCCGACGCTGGCCGCGCCCAGACCGCCGAGGCGCTCGTCCGCGATCTCCTGAAGGAGTCTCCCACCGCGGATCGCTACGCTCTCGCGATTCGCGTCTGGTTGGCAAGCGGCGACAGAGACGAGGCGGCTGATCTTCGCACTCGAGGGCGCAAGGCCGTCGGCGTGGCTGCGCTCCGCAGAGCTGAAGCCATCCAGAAACCTGCGAAGTAGAGTTGCGGGTCGGGGTCAGGAGACAACCCACGTGATCTTCGAGGCGGGCGTCGTTCGGCGGTGCGGTCTCGCGACAGCGTTGGTCATGGCCACATTGTTGCTCTCTGGAGCAGCCGCGCAGGCGCCCCGCAAGAACCTGCTGCTGATCACGCTCGATACCATCCGCGCGGACCATCTCGGCAGCTACGGTGATGCGAGGGCCGTCACGCCGACGCTCGACCGCCTCGCGCGCGAAGGTGTCCGATTCGCTGACGCGACCACGCAGGCGCCGCTCACCGGCCCGGCGCACGCGGCCCTGCTGACGGGGATCTATCCGGGCCGGTACGGCGTGCTCGACAACGGCACGACGCCGTTACCGCTCGAGGCCGTCACGCTCGCCACGGTGTTGAAGAGGGCTGGCTATCAGACCGGGGGATTCATCGGCGCCTTCATCCTCGATCGGGCGTTCGGATTCGACCAGGGTTTCGACGAATTCGATTCCCGCTTCGACCGGTTCGTCGCGGGCGACAAGTTGAAGGCCGAGCGAACAGCCGATCAGGTCGTGGGTCCGGCACTCGGGTGGCTGAGCCGTATCCGGCGCAACCAGCCCTTCTTCGCGTGGGTGCACCTGTACGATGCGCACGCGCCCTATGCTCCTCCTGCACCGTTCAACGTTCGCTTCAAAGATCGGCCGTACGACGGCGAGATCGCGTACGTGGACAGCGCCGTCGGTCGCCTGATCACCAGGCTCGAAGCGATGAACGTGCTCGAGCAGACGATCGTCGTCGCTGTCGCGGACCACGGTGAAAGCCTCGGCGAACACGGCGAAGAGGATCACGGCTTCTTCCTCTACGACTCGGTGCTGCGCATCCCGTGGATCATGCGGATGCCCGGCCGCGAGCGGGCCGGTACGGTCGTGAGGGAACAGGTGCGGGCGATCGATGTGATGCCGACGGTTCTCGATGTGCTCGGCATTGCCGCTCCAGCCAAACTCGACGGCGAGAGCGTGTTGCCGGTCGCAAAGGGACGCCCTCGTTCGAATCCGCCGCTTTCGTACGCGGAAACCTGGTATCCAAAGCTCCACTTCGGCTGGAGCGAGCTCCGCTCGGCGCGCGTCGGCGAGTGGAAGTTCGTCGAGGCTCCGAAGCCCGAGCTGTACGACCTCCGGGTCGACAAGGTCGAGCGAACGAATGTCATCGAGCGCCAGGCCAATGTCGCGGGCCGGCTGAGCACCGAGGTCCGCAAGGTGGCCGACGGCTTCGGAGGCGGGACGACACCGCAGGCGGCGACGCCAGACGCCGAAACCATCGCACGACTGCGAAGCCTGGGCTACGTCGGGTTCGTCGCACCTGGAGCGCTGACGGGACGCGGTCCGGATCCGAAGGACATGGCGCCAAGGTTGCGACAATTCAGGCTGCTCATGACCGCCGCGTCCGCGGATCTGCAGCGTAATCAACCGGCGGCGGCGGTCGCGAAACTGAAGCGGGCGCTCGCCATCAACGACCGCGCGTACGACGTTCATCTCGCCCTGGGAGACGCCTATCAGGAACAACGCCTCTTCGAACAGGCGATCGGCGAGTACGACGCGGCCGCGCTGCTCAATCCCGCCACCGCGGATCCGCCCGTCTCCGCAGCGCTGGCGCTCATGGGCCAGGGAAAACTCGACAAGGCGAAGCAGCGCCTCGACCAGGCCGCGCTCATCGAGCCCCGCTCACCGGAGATTCCGTTCACCCGCGGTCGTCTCGCCGAACAGCGTGGACAGGACGGCGAGGCCATGGTGCAGTACGAGGCGGCGGTGCAGGCCAACGCCTCAGACCCCCGCCCGCGAACCAGGCTCGCCAATCTCGCCATGCGTCAGAGACGGTACGATGTGGCCGCCGCGCAGTTCACCGCACTCCTCCAACTTGGCTATGAGCCAGCGCGTTCGCACTTCGGCCTCGGACGCGTCGCCGAAGCTCAGGGCGACACGACGAAGGCCGGCACCGAATACCGCCAGGCCCTTCAGATCGACCCAGGCCTGACCATCGCGCGAGACGCGCTGGCCCGAGTCCGGAAACGGTAGGCCGCGCCCATCGGTTGGTCCCCGTCATCGGCCGGACATATACTGAAACGTGATCGTCCGATCCGCTTGAACGGATAGGGTTGCGGCGGAATCTCATGTCCCGTGCCGGTTCCCGACAACAGACGGCTGCGCGTCTGGCAGAAGCCGGAACAGCGCATCGGCCGACGCGACGATGGTTGATTGCCCTCGTTGCCGGCGTGCTGCTTCCGATCGTCGCAATCGTGCTCTGGTTCCGCGGGCCGCGTTCGGAACCTCCTGCACCAATCATCCTGATCTCCATCGACACGCTGCGGGCGGACCACCTGCCTGCCTATGGTTATACCAAGGTGAAGACGCCGGCGATCGATGCGCTCGCGGCCGACGGCGTCCTGTTCGAGCATGCCTACGCGCACTCACCGCAGACGTTGCCGTCCCACGCGGCCATCCTGACCGGCCAGTTGCCGTTCGAAACCGGCGTGCGCGACAACATCGGGTTCACGCTTCGAGACGATCAGCCGACGCTTGCCGCCATGCTGCGAGATCGCGGTTACGCGACGGGCGGCGTGGTCTCGGCCTTTGTGCTCCGGAAGGAGACTGGCATCGCGCGCGGCTTCGACTTCTTCGACGGCGACATGCCGCCGGCAGCCCCGGATATGCCGATGGGCATGGTGCAGCGCAGCGGGAGCGATTCGCTGGGGGTCGCGGAGCGCTGGATGCAGAACCTGTCGTCCTCGAGGTTCTTTCTCTTCTTTCACGTCTACGACCCCCACACCCCGTATTCGCCGCCCGAGCGTTTTGCGCGGTACGCGCCCTACGACGGCGAGATTGCCTACACCGATGAGGTCGTCGGCCAACTCGTCGCCTGGCTGAAGGCACGTGGCTGGTACGACCCGGCGCTGATCGTCTTCCTGTCCGATCACGGCGAAGGCTTGGGCGATCATGGCGAGCTCGAGCACGGCCTGTTCCTCTACGACTCCACGATCCGTGTGCCGCTCATCGTCAAGATGCCGGGCGGCGCCGCGCGGGGGCGGCGCATTCCTGTGCCCGTGCAGCACATCGACCTCGTGCCGACGGTGCTCGACTGGCTTGGCATCGCGCCGTCGCGCTCGCTTCGCGGGCGGTCACTGCGGCCGCTCCTGGCCGGCAGCCATTCGATGCCGGCCGAGGGCGGGTTCTACGCCGAAGCCTTCTACGGTCGCTACCATTTCGGCTGGAGTGAGCTGTACTCGCTGACCGATGCGCGCTTTCGGTTCATCAAGGCTCCTCATCCCGAGCTCTATGATCTTCAGAACGATCGCGGCGAAACGCGGAACCTCGCGGCCGCGAGGCCGCAGGTCGTCACGGCCACGCGCGCCGCGCTCGACCGGCTGCTGGCCGGGGCCAAGGTCCAGGCGCCCGGAATCGTGTCGAACGAGGACCTCGAGCGGCTGCAGGCGCTGGGCTACGTCGGGACACACGCCACCATCCCGCTCGACAGCCCGGGTGACTCGCTCCCCGACCCCAAAGACAAGGCGCCAACCCTGGAGAAGTTCCGCAAGGCCATTACGGCGTCTGCCTCGCGCGACTACGACCAGTCGATCCTCCTGATGCGCGAGGTCCTCGCCGACAGCCCGACGATGAAGGACGGGTGGCTGCAGCTCGGGGTGTCACTCGTGCGTTCGGGCCGGCTTTCCGAGGCGCTCGACGCGTTCAAGCGGCTGGTTGAAGCCGATCCGGCCGACGCCAACAGTTTCGTCAGCACGGGCGGCGTCCTCTTGTCGCTCGGTCGCCTGGGCGAGGCGCAGGCGAACGCCGAGATGGCGCTGAGCAAATCGCTCGCGTCGGATCGGCGTGCGAAGACCTCGGCGTACGAGCTGCTGGTCAAAGTGGCACTGGAGCGGAAGGATCTCGGCGCCGCCCGGCGAGCAGCCACGCTGTCGCAGCAGGCGGACCCGGCGTTTCCGCTTCAGAGCTTCGTTGAAGGCGCCATCCTCCACTCGAGCCGCGAGTTCGAACAGGCTCTACCCCGGTTCCAGGACACGGCCCGGCGCGTGCAGGGGCAGGCGTTTGCGATTCCGGAGCTCTACTTCTATCTCGGTGACACGTTTGCCAACCTGGGCCGCGAAGAAGAGGCGATTGCGGCATTCCGGGAAGAGCTGCGGCTGTTCCCGCTGAACGCCCGAGCGCGGACGAGCCTGGCGATGCTGTACCGCGCCGGCGGGCGCAACGCCGATGCGGAAAGGGAGATCGACGCGCTGGTGCGCTCGGTGCCAACGCCCGAGGGCTACGCCATGGCCGCCAAGACATGGTCCATCTTCGGCGAGACCGGCCGCGCCAACGCGGTGCGCGCGGAAGCGGCGAGACGATTCGCCAAGAAGTGAACCACCTTCGCCTCCTCCGCCTCCTGTGCGTCTCTTGTGGTCGAATTCGTTTGAGAGGTTGACACGTGGCCAGGACGAAGAACGCAGGCCCGGCCGGGCCGCAGGCAGCACCGGCAAAGGGCGCAACCGGCGCGGCGAAGGCCCCGCCTGGATCGCCTCGCATGTGGGGCCTCACGTTCGGCGCGGCCGCGCTCGTCGTGCTCGGTGCGGCGGGCGCGTGGCTCTTCTTCGCGCACCCCGGACCTGTGACGTTCACGCGCACGGGCGAGCAGAACGTCCTCCTGATCACCATCGACACGTTGCGCGCGGACGCCCTCGGCTGCTACGGCGGCCGTGCCGCGACGCCCAATCTTGATCGCCTGGCAGCCTTGGGCGTCCGCTTCGACTTCGCGCACGCGCACGCCGTCGTGACGCTGCCGTCGCACGCCAGCATCCTCACCGGCCGTTATCCGTTCGAGCACGGCATCCACGACAACGCGGGCTTCCGGTTGCCGGAGACCGTGCCGACGCTTGCGTCCCTCTTGAAGCCGCATGGGATGGCCACAGGCGCTTTCATCGGCTCGTTCGCGCTCGACTCGCGTTTCGGTCTGAACAGAGGCTTCGATGTGTACGACGAGCGCTACGGCAAGTCGAACACCGCCTCAGGCTTCAACATGCCGGAACGGCGCGCGGACGCCGTGGTCGCGGCGGCACGGGCGTGGCTTGGCGCGCAGAAAGGGCGTTGGTTCGCCTGGGTGCACGTCTTCGATCCGCACGCGCCGTATCGACCGCCGGCGCCGTTCGATCAGCAGTATGCCGAACAGCCGTACTACGGCGAGGTCGCGTTCACCGATGCCGCGCTGGCACCGCTGCTCGACGCGGCCCGGGACCCGTCCGGACGCCCCACGCTCGTCGTCGTCACGGGCGATCACGGCGAGGGCCTGGGCGACCATGGCGAGCAGACGCACGGGCTGTTCGCCTACGAGGCGACGCTGCGCATCCCCCTGATCCTCGCGCAAGTGTCGCGCGACACGGCAGCCTGGAGTGCCGGCGTCACCGCCCCCGCCCCCCCGACGAGAGCCTCATCGGTCGAGGCCCGACACGTGGACATCGTCCCTACTGTGTTCGATGCGCTCGGAGTTCCGCCGCCCGCGGGCCTGCCTGGTCGGTCGCTGCTCCCCGGTTCCGGCACTGGCAGCGGGTCGGATCAGCGCACGTCCTACTTCGAGGCGCTGTCTGCGTCCTTCAATCGAGGTTGGGCGCCGCTCACCGGCGTCCTCATGGACCGCGACAAGTACATCGAGCTTCCGATTCCCGAGCTCTACGACCTCCGGGCCGATCAGGCAGAGGCGAACAACCTTGCCGGGCGCCAGTCCGAGCGACGACGAGTGCTGGACAACCGCCTGCGTGCGTACGGCGCGGCGGTGGCGACCGGCCGCCGAACCGAGGACACCGAGTCGCAGGCGCGGCTGCAGGCGCTCGGCTACGTGGCGGGATCGGCGCCCGCCAAAGCGAAGTATGCCGACGCCGATGATCCAAAGCGCCTCGTGGGCGTCGATCAGCAACTCCGCCACGCGATTGAACTCTACGAGCACCAGCGCCCCGTCGAGGCGATCCCGATCTACCGCCAGGTGATTGCGGAGCGCCCGACGATGGAAGTGGCGTATGCACAGCTTGCGATGCTGCAGTGGGAGATGGGCCAGCCTGGCGACGCGATCGACACCCTCCAGTCGGCGGTGAAGATGGGAGCAGCGAGCGTCGCCATCCAGACCAAGCTGGGCATCTACATGGCGGAAAGCGGCAACGTCAAGGACGCGATCCCGTTGTTGCAGCAGGCGACGTCACGGGGCGAGCCTGATCTCGACGCGCTGAATGCGCTCGGCATCGCGCTCGGACGGTCTGGCCGGTCGGCGCAGGCCGGCGAGGTCTTCCGTCGGATTCTCCAGCTCAACCCGGGCAACACGATCGCGCTCGAGAACCTCGGGACGATTGCCCTCGGCGAGAAGCGGATGGATGACGCACGGCGGCGGTTCACCGAGGCGTTGCGGATCGATCCGCTGTCCTCGCAGGCCAACAACGGGCTCGGCGTGGTCGAACTGAAAGCCGGCAACCGCAAGGCGGCCATCGACTACTTCCGACGGGCCGTGGACGGCGATCCCGGGAACTACGACGCCATGTACAACGCGGCGACCGAGCTGGTCAACGACGGACAACTGGAGACGGCGAGACCTTACCTCGAGCGTTTCATTCGAACCGCCCCCCCTGCCTTCTATGCGAAGGACATCCAGCGCGTGCGCGAGGCTCTCGTGCGGTTGGGGCGGTAGCCGCGTGCTACGATGATTCAGATCTACCCTCACGCAGGTGTGGCATGAATGGATCCTGGCTCGCTGCGGTTGTCGTCCCCCTCGCCGTTCCTGTGTTCCTGTCCTCACAAGCGCTTGGGCCGCAGAAACCACCTGACCCTCCGGCTCCACAAGCCATCTTCAGGGCCGGTGTGGAACTCGTCCGGCTGGACGTGCGGATCGTGGACGATCAGGGATTGCCGGTCAAGGACCTGAGAGCCGAGGAGGTGCAGGTCTTCGAGGGCGCGACCGAACGGCCCGTCGTGCTGTTCCAGCACATCGCCGAGCCCGTGGGCTCGTATCTCGAGGTCGCACGCCGCACGATCGGCGCCGAGGTCTCCACCAACCAGGGGTCGCCCCGCGGCCACCTGTATGTCTTCGTGTTCGATCAGAGTCACATCTCGCCGGGGAACGAGATTCGGGCACGCCAGGCGGTCGACCGCTTCCTGCACACGCGGGTGAAGCCGGGGGATCGGGTGGCCCTGTACGCCCTGCCTGGGCCGGGACCGCAGATTCCGTTCACGAGCAACATCAACATCGCCCTGGCCGAACTGCCGAAGGTGCGGGGAGAGATGGGCCGCCAGGGCTTCAGCGCGGGCGGCAACCTGAGTGACTACGAGGCCTATCAGATCGCCCGCGGCAACGACGCCATGCTGCAGCGCGCCTTGACGCGCGCCAGCGCCGTCAACGCTCCAGGCGCGGACGTTGGCGGTGTCGATGCCACGGCGACGGCAGCCACCCGGACGTCGGGCACCACGATCGACGCGTCGCCAATGGCGATCGAGGTGGCCAGATCCGCCGCCAAAACGGTCATCGCCCGTGCGGACGCTGACACGCATTCGTTCCTCGTGACCCTCTCCGACGTGATTCGACAGTTGGCGGCCATCGAGGGGCGGAAGAGCGTCATCCTGGTGTCGGAGGGCTTCTTCGCCGACAACGTCGCGACTGACGTCGACCGCGTGGCCGCGGCCGCGTCAGAGGCGTACGCGGTCATCTACTCGCTCGACATCAACCGGCGCGGGATCGACTTCAACGCGGAGGCGTCCACCGGTGCCGACCCGTTCATGGAAGTCCAGAGTCGACTCGAGCCGCTCGGCACGCTCGCGGCGGAGACCTCGGGCGAACTCGTTCTCGACGCGTCGGGCCGCGGCGACCAGGTGTTGAACCGCATCGCCACCGCCTCGCAGGACTACTACATCGTCGGCTTCGAACCTCCAGCGGCTGCGTTGAGCGATCGCGAACGCTACCGACGAGTGAAGGTGAAGGTGACGCGACCCGGCGTGCGGGTCGAGACGCGGTCGGGTTACGTGTTGCGGGACCCGGTCGGTGCGGCGGATCGACGCCGGGCGATCGACACGGCGCTCGGTGCGCCGTTCCCGCAGCAGGGGCTGCCCCTGGAGATGACAACCTACGTCATGCGCGGTTCCAGCGTTGGTGCACAGCGCGTCATCATGAGCCTCCAGGCCGACCTTCCGATCGGAACCGATGGAACCGCGAAGCCAGCGGACGTCGTCTTTGTCGCGCGGGATGCGCGGGACGGCCGCGTGCGCGCGAGCGGCACCGACGTGATTGTCCTGCCGCGGGCAGTCACCCCCGGCCAGCGGACGGCGCGCGGACAGTTCCACGTGCAGTTCGATCTGCCCGCCGGGGAGTACCTGATGCGCGCCGCGGTCCGAGAACCTGGCGGGGCCACCGGAACGGTGGATCGACGGTTCGAGGTGCGCGCGCTGGACGGCGTGGACATTACCGCAAGCGATCTGATCATCGGCCGGCGCACCGATGCCCTGCCGGTTCGCGCCCGCAGCTATGTCGCGGAAGGGATTTCGGGCGGGATGGAGATTTACGCCAGGACGCTGACCGATCTCGAAGCCGTGGACGTGACGGTCGACCTCGTGCCTGTGGACGGCGAGGAGGCCGTGCGCTCGGTCAAGGCCGATCTCCTGGACGCTCATCGGATCGGCAACGGCGCCGGCCGCCAGGCTCAGGTCTCGATTCCTCTGGACGGCGTGAAGCCCGGCGACTACGTGGCGCGGGCGCGGGTGCGGGCCCGGGGAGAAACCGTGACCGAGGTGATGCGGCAGGTCGAGGTGGCAGGCGGCGCACCCCCGGCCGGTCCGCCGCCGCCGCCCCCCGAGCGCGTCACGCCGAAGATGATCCTCGGGGGCGATCTGGCCCGGAGGTTCGTCTCGACCGTGGCGAGGACCACCGCCGACCCGGCGCTGAAGGCAGCGGCCGCGCAGGCGGAACTCGGAGCATGGAGCAACGTCTCCGCGGTGCTCGGCCGGGTCCCATCCCCGGCCGTCAAGCCTGCGGAGTATCACGTGCTGCTCGGCCTCGCGCAGTTCGCGGACGAACGGTACGACGCTTCCGCCGAGTCGCTCCAGGCAGCGCTGACTCTCAATCCGAACTCGGCTCCGACGGCGTTTCTGCTTGGCTGGGTTCGTTCGAACGCGGGGAAGTCGTCGGACGCCGTCACAGCCTGGCGCAACGCCGTCCGACTCGACCCGGCGATGACGTCGGCATACCTGGCACTGGCGGACACGTACCTCCGCCTGTCGCACCCGGAGTTGGCCGTGCAGGTGTTGAGGGACGGCCTCAGGGCGCTCCCGACGTCCACCGAACTGCAGAGTAAGCTCGCCTCCGTGGAACACCGCTGATGTTGTGCTCGCTCATCGTCTTGGCCGTGGCCTCGAGCCAGGCGGCCGCGGCCCCTCTGGCTGCGGCCAAGGTCGAAGTGTCTCTGCCCGCCACGATCTCGACGTTCTCTGGCGCTGACCTCCACGGGTTTCCGTGGCGCATGTCATGGTCGCCTGACGGCCGCCAGTTGCACCTCCGCATCGTGCAACGCGACCGGTGGGGCAATGAGAAGGACTGGCACTACGTCGTGACCGTGGGAAACGGGAAACTGGCTCCCGTCGATGCCGAGCCGGGTTGGTCCAGCGCCTACTGGGCCGCCAAGTCCGGCTTCGAGTGCCCCGGGGATCGAGAGATGAAACTGGACATCGAGACGCGCGTCCAGCGAGTGTCGGCCACCAACTCCGGTGCCGGGGGCTCTCTGGCCCAGAATTCCGGCGATCCCTACGGCGCGGGGTCGGAATTGGGTCCCCAGGGCCAGGCGATCGTCCAAAACGCCCAACAGTCGCAGAACGTCACGACCACGACCATGCGCCTGAACGGCCAGATGGTTTCCGAGTTCGTGAACACCCTGCTCCAGGCCGGACTGTTCTACGGCTGGGGACCGGAAGGCCTCGGAGCCCTTGCCTACGCCAACGCCAAGCGGGTGCTGGTGATCATGGATCGACACGGCAAACGGCACGAGGTCTTTGGCACGAAAGGCGTGCTCCTTCCGGCCTGGTCGCCGGACGGAACCCGCCTCGCGTGGATCGAACAGCAGGGCCGCGGCCGATACGCGTTGAAGATCTCCTCGATTTCGAGTCGATAAAGGCGCCGGACCCTTGCCGTAGCCCCGCCGTGACCCAGGGGGGACGCCAAGCGGCCGGAGTGGATCTGTACATTCGAATTCCCCGCACAATTCAGGCCGGAAGCACTGGAATGGATTTGGCAGAGGTATCATGGTTGCGCCGAAGGAACCCTGATCGGAGAGCGCCCAATGATCAACCTGCTGCTGATCCTCGACCTCGTCTTTGGAGCTTCATCTCAGGCCCCGGCGGCGTTCGATGCATCACGTGCGAGCGTGTCTCTTCCAACGGCAATCATCGAGATCGATACCGGTCGCTTGAAGGGTGAGCCGGCGCGCTTGGCGCCTTCCGACGACGGCAGCACGTTCCTGCGAACCGTGGAACGCGATCGCTTCGGGAACGAGCGCGGGAAGAACTACGTCATCAAGCCCAGCGAAAAGGAGTTCGCGGCGGTCGACGAGGAACCACCGTGGGCGGCACTGTACTGGAGCTGGAAATCCGGCCCGTCGGCCCCTGGGCAACCGTCGTTCAAGCTGGACGTCGAGGTCACGCAGGTCGGAAAGCTGGCAACCGGCTCGACCGTCAATACGCCGGACAACCCGTACCGGTCCGACCCATCGCAGTCGCAGGCCGGGAAGGACTGGAGTTCCTACCAGAAGGTCGTGACGACGACCGTGAAGCTGAAGGGGCAGCTGATCTCGCAAACGCAGAACGCGCCCTTTGCACCCGGGATCGGCTTCGGGTGGGCGCCGAATCCGCTCGGCGCCATCGCCTTCGTCGATGCCAAGAAGCGGCTAATCCTGATGGACAGGAACGGCCAGACGAAGGAAGTCGAGGGTGCCAGCAATGTGCTCCTTCCGTGCTGGACATCGGACGGAAAGCGAATCCTCTTCCTCCGGAAGCAGGACAGGAAGAAGTACACGCTCATGGCCGTGGACGTGCAGTAGACCCCGCCCGGAGCCCAGAGCCTATGACTGTCTGTCGCGTTGCCCTGCCCCTCGTCGTCGGCTTCCTCGCCTGCGTTGCGGTCCTTGCGCCGCGCCCGGCGATTCTGTCTGCCCAGGCGCCCCCGCAGACTCAGGCGGTTCCCTCCTTCCGCGGCGGCACGACCGTCGTCGAAGTGGATGTCATCGTCCGCGACAAGAACCACCAGTTCGTGGCCGACCTCCGTGCCAGTGACTTCGAGGTGCTCGACGACGGTGTTCCCCAGGATATCTCGGCGCTCTACCAGGTCATCGGTCCGGGCGAGCAGGCCGCCCCATCGACCGTGGCTCCGCAGGTGCCGTTGCCGGCGCCGCCGCCGCAGCAAGTCCAGCGCGTACTGATCCTGTACTTCGACCAGGCGCACCTCCAGCCTGGCGGATTCGACCGTGCGCGGAAGGCTGCGCTCGGGTTCCTGCAGAAGGAGTTTCGCGAGGGCGATGTCGCCGGCATCGTCAATGGCAGTTCGATGGTGAACAACCGCCTGACCAGTTCGCGCGAGGAACTCGAGGCTGCGGTGCGGGGAATCAAACCATTCCCGGAGGCGTCCGAGGTCCTGCGCGCGCTTCGCACGGCTCCGCGATTCGTGGACATCACCGAGGCGCTGCGGGTCACGCGAAGGGAGCCAGGCTACAACCCCGGCCCCCTGTTGCTCGACGATGTGGTCGCGCGGGCGTGCCGCGATCAGCCCGAATCGTGCCAGGACGCCGCGCACGAGGCCGAAATGAAGGCCACCCAACTCGTGGACCACGCACGCCTCACGGGCAGACAGACGCTCGACACGGTCGCCGCCGTGTCCAACGGCCTTGCGCGGCTGCCGGGTCGCAAGACGCTGATCCTGTTGAGCGACGGATTCTTCACCGAAGACACCTGGGCGGATCTGCGCGGCGTCGTTGGCCGCGCCGCACGTGCATCGGTTCGCATCTACTCCCTCGACACCCGCGGCCTGAACCGCGGATCAGCGGGCAGTGACATCTTCACCAACGCAAACCCTTCGCAACCCGAGATGTCGGCCATGTCGTCGGGCGACACGAACGCCGACGGCCCCAACAGCCTGGCTGTTGACACGGGCGGGTACGTGATTCGCAACGAGAACGACTTCGGCAAGGCGTTCGCGGAGATCGATCGCGACACCAGCAGCTACTACGTCATCGGCTTCCTGACGTCGAAGCCGCCCGACGGGAAATTCCATCAACTGACCGTCAGGACGACGCGAAGCGGCGTGACTGTGCGTGCGCGCAAGGGATATGTGGCGTACACGGACACGGAGGCTTCGAAGGCCGGCGCGGGAGCGTCGCCAGCCGCGCCTGAGAACAAGGTCGCGGCCGCCCCCGCGCCTTCGGCGGCACCGGTACCGCCGGTCACGCCGCTGTCTCCTCCCCCACCCGCTGCCGCGCCAGTCGCAGCCGGCGCCGTTGTCACTGAGCCTGGCGGTAAGGCCATGCCGGGTGCCGTGCGGGCCAAGCCCAGAACCGCGGAGGAGATCGTGTCGATCGGCGGAGGCGCGGTCGCGCCGAAGTCGGAGTCGTCGCTGACCCCGACCCTCAGGAAGCAGGCGTCGGACGGCTGGGAGGCGTATCAGCACGGCGATGTCAGGAAGGCGAAGGCGTTGCTCGCCGACGTCGCAGCACAGCCCGCGGCGCCACCCTGGACGATGTACGTCCTCGGCTGGTCGCACTTGGCGCTCGGCGAGACCGCTCCGGCCGCTGCCAGTTGGGAGAAGGTGCGCGGCGCGGTTCCGCAGTTCGAGCCGGTCTACTTCGATCTGGCCGACGCGTATCAGCAGCAGGGCGACTTCTCGAAGGCCATCGCCGTCCTCCGCGACGCTGAGGGCCGGTGGCCGAAGGACGTCGAGGTCTATAGCGCGCTCGGCGTCATCCAGCTCGCGCGCGGCGCCGTGGACGATGCGATTGCCACGTTCATGAAGGGCGTGACGCTCAACGGCAAGGACGCGAACGTCTGCTACAACCTGGCAAAGACCTACGAGGTTCGGTGGGTCCGGTCGGAACGGCTGCGCAAGATTGGCCCGGGTTCGATCAACCAGTCGTCAGTGCTCGAAGATCGCATGAACGCGATTGCCTACTATCAGAGGGTGGTAGCGCTTGGAGGACCACTGGTCGAGGCGGCAAGGGACGGGCTGAAGAGGCTGGGGCAGGAATAGGATTCAGGGACCAGGATTCAGGATTCAGGATTCAGGGCCGGCCCCGAATCCTGAATCCCGAATCCCGAGTCCTTACTTGAGCGCCTCGAGCATCTTCTGCGCGGCGGCTGCTTCCGGGGCGTTGGGCGCCATCTGGACGAACTTCGCCAGATCGGCCTTTCCGGCCGCCAGCAACTTGTCGCCTTCGGTCGGGTTGTCCGGCCGGAGCGTGGTTCCAAACTGCACGTTGGTCAGGCCGCGATAGTAGTAGGCGTCGGGCGACTCCGGGAAGCGCGCGATCGCCCTCTCGAAGAACGGCAGCGCGTCCTTCGCCTTGTTCTGGTTCATCAGGTTGATCCCGACGTTGACGAACAGCATCGGGTCCTTGACGGCGGCATCGTCGACCGACGCGAGCATGGCCTTGCCTTCTTCAGGATTGCCCACCTGGATCATCTCGGCGCCCGTGAGCAGCTTGACCTCCAGGTTGGTCGGATCCTTCTCGAGGTACTTCTTCAGGTGCTCGATCTCTTTTGCGAAGGCCGTTTTGTCGGTCACGCCCTCAGCGTGATAGGCGCGGGCAATCGCAAGTTCGATCTGGAAGGCCTGTGGGAACTTCGCGAGCAGGTCGGCGTAGACCGCCTGGGCTTCGGCAAACTTCTTCTCGCCGAGGAATCCGGCGGCTTTCTTCATCTCACCGGCGACGATCTGGTTGGGATCCGGCGCCGCCTTCTTCATCACGATGTCCATCGGCGGCTTCGGGGTTATCTGCTCGATGTCGATCGTCACGCGACGGGTCTCAAACCCTTCCTTGACGAAGTCGAGCTGCCAGGCACCGCTGTTGATCCCGCCGATGCCGAATTCGCCCTTCTTGTTGGTCGTGGTGTCTGTCCCGCCGTTGCCTGCGGGAAGATACGCCCTCACCTTGACGCCATCGATCGGCTTGCCGGCCTCGTCCATCACTTTTCCGGCGACACGTCCTGTCCCTCGCCACATCTGTGCCGACGCGGTCCCCGCGACAGCCACCAGGGCGAGCACCGCAAACAGAGCCACAAGTCTCTTCACCATTGCTGACCTTCCGCGAATGAGGATTGCCACCGCTGGGGCCGAAAAAAAGGCCCCTGGGGCGCGAACGCACCCCAGGGGCCAGTCTATCGCAGATCGTTCAGCCCGCGCCAGACCGAGCCGGCGCTCGATCGCTCGATCGATCCAGGCTGAACCGAAGCCCGCCCAGGACGAGTCGAAGGGCTCGCCCTGAGCGGAGTCGAAGGGCTAGAACTGCACGCGGAGACCCAGCCGCAGAATGCGCGGCTGCATGATCTCGCGCACCAGGGTGTAGTTGCCGGACGTGTACTTGTACTCACGTCCGAGCACCGTGGCGTTGTTCGTGATGTTGAAGATGTCAAGGTCGAAGTTGAGGGTGACCTTGCTGATCTTCTGCCGCTTGCCGATGCGGAGGTCGAGAGAGCTGATCGCCGGCAGGCGCGCCATCCCGAAGTCGCTCGGCAGCAACAACGTCTTGCTGGAGCCCAACGCGTCGCTGAAGCCGCCCGACGTCGAGCGGTTCCACGGCATCGGGTAGCCCTGCCGATAGATGAAGTTCGCGCCCAGGTCGACGTCGTACGGCAGCTGGTAGGCGCCGTTGGCGATGATCTGGTACGAGGGCTGCACCATGTAGATCGAGCTCTTGCCCGAGCCGCCGGCCGCCGACACGACGTAGCCGCCGTCGATGTTCGGGTTGGTCAGCGTCGGGGTCGGGTTGAACCGCCCCGCCGGGCTGGCGAAATACTCACGCCACGAGTTCGTCGAGAAGCCGAAGCGGGCCATCCAGTGGCTGGACATCCGCTTGGTCGCCGAAATCTCGAAGCCCTTGTAGACCTGGTTGTAGTCCGGACGCGTCTGGTAGAGACCGCCCTTCGACGGATCGAAGACGATGCCAGACGTCAGGCCGTAGTACGGCACGCTGTAGGTGCCACTCGGCGACCCCGGGACACCGGTCGGCAGGTTCCCGGTCACGTTGCCCTTGAGAGTGTAGTCGCCGCCGTCGATCACGCCGTTGCCGCCATTCTGAATGGTCGGACGCCAGTTGAAGTCCACGATCTTCCGGTAGGTGAAGCTCGCGCTGACCCCGAAGTTCGGGATCAGTTCGTGGTCCACCCCGATGATGATCTCGTGGGTCTTCGGGTTGCCGTAGTTGCCAATCTTGTTGATCGAGGTCGTGCTGATCTTGCTCGGATTGGCCGGGTCGTAGCCCCAGTAGTCGCCGTTGGCGATGTGTGCGGCGTACCCGTACGGACCCGTCCAGAGGAACTCGTTCGGCTGCGCGATGCCGTCGTGGTTCAGGTCCTTCGCGTCGAGGTAGAACCCGCGGTACTGAGCCACCGACATGAAGCTCGCCTGGCCAGCGCCGATCTGCGACGTGAACATCGCATAGGTCGCGCGCAGCTGCGTCTTCCGGTTCTCGGTGACCGAGTACGTGATCCCGACGCGTGGCTGGAGCAGGTTGAAGGTCAGCGCGTTCTCAACACCGGGCGCCGTGACGGACGGCAGGATGTTGTTCACGTTCGCCGGTGCCGCCTCGATGGAGGGGAGAACCGACGCGACCTGGTTGTCGAACCTGACGCCCGCGTTGATCGTCATCCGCTTCAGCGTAATCGTGTCGCCAATGTAGAAGTTCATGTACTTGGCCGACACGTCCGATGCGAACGGCGCGTTGACGTTGACGCCCAGGTTCCCGTCGCCGAGCACGTAGCCCGGCGCGTCGGCCTGGCTGTAGTAGTCCTGGCCATAGACCGACGTGCTGTGGACTTCAGCCTTCCTCCAGCCGAAGCCGAACTTGATTTCGTGGTTTCCCTTGAAATAGTTGCCGTCAACGATGAACGAATCCTGCGGCCGGCTGGTGATGTACGTGCTGGCCGACCCGCGCTGGATCGAGCCCGCATCGATGTACGTGAGGGTGTTGATGCCGCCCTCTGGGATCAGCTGGAACCCGCCCCTGACGTGCGCGTACCGGCCGACGAAGAAGAGCGAGCTCCCGAGGTTATAGTTCACCTCGGCCTTGAACATCCGATTCGGCCCGCCGACGCCGTCCTGGTCCACCGTCGACGGCTGCGACACCGTGGCGCTGGCGTTGCGTCCCCACTTCTTCTTGGCTGCCTGGAAGAACGTGAAGGAGGCGCGGAGCGACTTGGTGAGCTGCGCATTCGTCTTGAGCGACGAGTTCTGGAGGACCGTGCGGTCGGTCGCCGCCGTAACGGACTTGATGATGCGGATGTCCTGGTCGCCGCGCGCGACCCAGAACCACCACTTGTCCTTCAGGATCGGGCCGCCGACGTCACCGCCCCAGTCCTGGAACAGGTGGGTCCGGTCGCCCTTGCCCGTCTTGCCGCCGAGGGAGGCCTTCAGGTCGGCCGGCATGTTCTCGCTCTGCATGCCCTCGGTCGACGCATAGCCCTTCGCGTTCCCGTGGAACGAGTTGGTGCCCGACCGCAGCATGAAGTTCATCTGCACGCCGCCGGTGCCGCTCTTCGGGTCGGAACCGCCGGTGGTGATGCTCATCTCCTGGAACATGTCGAAGTCGAAGTAGAACGGCGACGACAGCGAGGACATGTCGGTAATCGGCATGCCGTCCACGTTCCACGTGGTGTCACCGGATCCGGCGCCCTTGCCCATGAAGCCGGACTGCTGACCGGATTCCGAACCGCCGACGTTCACGCGGTCCATGACGATGCCGGGGACCGACGACATGACGACCCACGGGTCGCGGGCAGTCGGGACGTTCTGCAGTTCCTCGAGGCTGACGCTGGTCGACGTCGTCTGCTTCTTGTTGTCGAGGACCGGCGCTTCGGCCGTGACCACGACTTCTTCCTTCGCACCGGCCACACCCAACTTGATGTTGAGAGGAACCGAGACGCCGGCCGCGACCGGCACTCCTGTGCTCTTCCAGTCGTTGAAGCCGGTGAGCGTCGCCCTCACGTTGTACTTGCCGACCGTGAGGTTCAGGAAGTGAGCCTCACCACGCGCATCCGTCACAGCCGACTGGATCATCTGCCCGGTGAGTTCGACCGTGACGCCCGGCAGGCGGCCGCCGGTGCTGTCTTCAACGGTCAGGTCGATACGGCCCGTGTACTGCTGGGCCGCGGCGGGTGAACCGACGCTGACGAGGGCCGCCACCATGGCAACGACCGCCAGCAACCGTGTGATTCGAAGTCGCATAGCCTCTTGTCCTCCTCAAGAGAAACTCGGGGTCCGATCTCGTACACGAAAACGGCAACTCGGGAGCCAGCTCCTCCTTTCCGTGCAAACCCAGAAATTCGAATTCGTGTGAGCCCAGGAATTCGAATCTATGAGAACGTGACGACGAGAGACTTACCCAGTTCACGCGTATGAGCACAGCCGGTGCCAGATCATCGCCCGATGATTCAGGCGGAAAATACGACTGGAGCCGTGCCGAATCGGTATACAGATCCGGAACACCGGATTTGCGATCCAGCCAACCGGAGATTCAAGTGAGCGGTTCCGGTCAGGCGGACACTGCCATCGACTTTTTCAGCTGAGCCGGAATCATGACAGATTTGATACGGTGGATCAATGGACAAGGAATCCGGAGGCTGGAGCCACGAGTGAGCAGGTGGAAAGTGGACTGAGAGAGTGGGGTGGTCCACAAAAACGCACAATCAGCAGCCGACCCGTCCACTGGTGAGAAGAATCAGACAAAAAAAGGGGCGCGACACGCCGCGCCCCACTTCGACTCCTGAATTCCGTTCCTAGAACTCGAGCCTCGCGCCAATGCGGAACTGGAACGGCGCCTGAATCTGCGGCGGGTTGCCGCCGAGTACGCTCGTCGTCGGCTGGCCGAAATTCGGATTGGCGGATCCGAACGTCGACTCCACCCACGTGTCGTAGCCGAGCACCGTCTTCCGGTTGATCAGGTTGAAGACGTCCATCATCAACACGACGTGACGGGTCCCGCTCAGCCGCAGCGTGTAGTCGACGTGCGCATTGACATCGGTCTGGAACGGCGCCCGATCCTTGAATCCATCGACCGTCTGAATCCCCGACCCTCGCGGCCCGGTTGGAATCTCGCCGCCGTTCTGGTAGTTCGGGTTGGGGTTGGCCGCCAGCCCGGTCAGCGGCGCGCCCGAACCGAGGAACACGCCGGCGCCGACGTTCAGGCCCATCGGGAACGAGTAGTTGCCGTAGACCTTGATCTGGTGCGGACGGTCGAGCGGCAACGGGCCTTCGCCGAGGCTTCCCAGATAGCGTACGTCACCCTTGTAGCCGAACTGAGGAACGCCAATCGCGGTGTAGCTCGGGTCGTTGGTCGGGAAGTCGTAGAGGGACGTGATGCCGGGATCGGACTGCCCGTTGTCGTCCCGGTAGAAGCCCTCATAGGTACCCCACAGGCGCGACCAGCGATACGACGCCTGCATCGACCAGTTCCTGGAGAACCGGCGGTCGACAGTGAGCTCCACCGCATCGTAACGATGGACGGGACTCTCGAACGCCGCGCCGAGACCGCCGGCGGTTGTCGTGCTCGGCCCCGGATTGGTCAGCACGTAGTCCACGCTCGCGGCTCCAGGAAGCCCGAGATCGGCTGCCACGATCGGGAACGGCTGGACGTCCTCGAGCACCCGCGGGATGGTGCGGTGCACGTAGCGCACGCCAACGCTCATGCTCGGCATCAACTGGTGCTCGAACCCCGCGATGAACTCCTGCATGTAGCTCATCTTGACGTTCGGGTCGATGACGTCCGCACCGGCTCCGGCGATCGAGTAGTGGGTCGCCGTCTGCTGGCCGACGGGACCGGCGAGGGTGCCGTTCGGGATCGGCTGGGTCAGGTTGGCATCGAAGTAGTCCGCGCCGATGCCCGCATCTGCCGACAGCGCACGGGCGGCCAGGTCGTTGGGCACCCGCGCGTAGAAGATCCCGTAACTGCCGTAGATCTTGCTGCGGCCGTCACCCACCATGTCGTAGGTCACGCCGACTCTCGGAGCCCAGTTCTTGTTCAACTTGAAGTCCTGGACCAGCGTTCCCGACATCGTCTCCTGTTCGTACCGCAGTCCCGGCTTGATCGTGAGCCGGTTCCCGACCTTCCAGGTGTCTTCAACGAAGAACGCGGCGTAGTTCTGCGTCGTCTTTCTCGCCGTGTTCAGGTTCGCCCTGGTGACCCGGTAGATCTTCCCGAAGTTGGGATCCGCCAGGATCTGGATCTGCGCGCCGGTCGCCGTCGTGTCACCAACCGGAGTGACGAAGGTCGGGCCGGTGCGCTGGTTGATCTGGTCGTAATTGAGGTGTTCGAACATCCCGCCGTACCGAATCTGGTGATCGCCGAGGATGTTGGTGGCGGTGGCCTTGTACTGGTAGGCCTTGCTCTGGTTCCCTGCCTCGTAGCTGCCGATGCCGCCACTCGTGATATTCGGAACCACGGTGCGATCCTGCACTCTCCAGGTGTTGACCGACGGTGTCTCCTGGATCTGGTTCAACGCGTGTCCGAACGACGCTTCCACCAGGAACCGGGGCGAGATGACGCCGTTGTAGTGGACCGACTGGTTGTGACCACCGTACTTCGTGATCTCGCTGAAACCCGATGTCGTCGTCCCCAGCAGGGCGCTGGTGCGCTGCGGCCCGTTCGGGGCGTTCGCCGGGTCGCCGAACACCGAGACGTCGAGGCGATGATTCGACGTGGCCTGGTACGTGCCCTTGGCCGCGTAGGAATACACGCGGCGCAGGCGATCCAACGGGCCGAGGGCTGCCAGCGGGAAGTCGAAGTTCACGCCGTCGGTCTTGTTCTGCGGCGCGGTGAGCGTCGTGCGTTCCCAGCTCGGATCGAACGCACCGAAGAAGAAGAGCCGGTCGCGCATCACGGGACCACCGACCGTGACGCCCGCGTCACTGAGCTCGGTCGAGTCGGTGTTCACCGTGCCGTTGGCCGTCTGCACCTGCGTGAAGTTCCCTTCGAGACGACTCGGGCGGGCGTACCCGAACACGCTCCCGGCCAGCTTGTTCGAGCCGCTCTTGGTGATCACGTTGACCACGCCGCCGGTGGACTGGCCGTACTCGGCCTCGTAGCCGCCCGTCTTCACCTGCACTTCCTGCATGAAGTCGTACGGCGTGCCGTTGCCGAGCGATCCGAAGATGATCGAGTAGGAGCCGAGCGCACCGTACCCGCCGTTGGTGATGTTCACACCATCGACGATGTACTGGTTCTCGAGGCCGCTGGCGCCGCTGATCGACGGGTTGGCGGTTCCGACCGACCCACCGGTGCTCACGCCTGGTGCGATGTACAGCGTGTCGCTGAATCGGCGTCCAATCGGCACACGTTCGAGTAGTTGACTGTCGAGCGCAGCACCGATCGTCGTCGTCGAGGTGTCGACGACCGGCGTCGTGCCGCTCACGTTGACGGTTTCGTTCAGACCGCCCACCTGCATCGTGAGCGACAGGTCGACCGTCTGGCCCAGGCGCAGCATCACCGCGCCCTGCTCAACGGTCTTGAATCCCTGAAGTTCGGCCCGGACCGTGTACTGGCCGGGCGTGAGATACGACAGTTGGTAGCGACCGTCGGCGCCGGTGACCGCGGTCTTCGCACCTTGCGGACCGGTTGCGACGACGCTCACGCCGGGCACCGGAAGGCCCTGGCCGTCCACGATGCGGCCCGCAATGGTGGCCGTGGTCTGCGCGAAGAGGGCCGGGGCGCCGGCCATCAGCAGAACTGCTGCTAGCACGAGTGTTCGGGGGCGCATTCTCTCCAACTCCTTGTTTGGTGTCCGTCGTTGCTCAGTTGAGCATCGAACTCATCACGATCGCACGCGAGGAAGTCCTCGTATCGGTGTGCGTGGAGTTCGCCAGTAGCTTTGCAACCTTCGGACCGTTTTGGCGACACCTGGCGTCGATGGAGGCGACCGGTGGCGCAATCGGGCTGAGTGCGGGAAGATAGCAGAATGCGCCTGAAAACGCGCAATTCGTCGCGGCTGTGCTTGGCCACACCAGGGCTGCGCGGATGAGTTTTCGACGAGGCGCGCGATCCAGCAATCGGGATCGAGGAATCCGAAACCGGAGATCGCGACGATAGGTCGCCTGGTCTCGGCGGGCGGTGTGGCCTCGGCGTATGATGTCTCGCATGGTCTCGTCGGCACGAATCACCTCGACGGTAGTTGCGAGCTTCGTCTGTCTTGCCACAGCGTTGAGCCTCTTCCATATGGACGCAGATCTGTCCGCAACCGCCCCCCAGGTGCCACAGGGCTCGGGCCTCACCGACGTCCCGGGCATCAAGGTCGGCCATCACACGCTGACCGAGCGCCTCACCGGCTGCACCGTCGTCCTCGCCGAGGCCGGCGCCGTCGGCGGCGTGGATGTGCGCGGTTCGGCGCCAGGAACGCGCGAAACGGATCTGCTGAATCCCGTCAACCTCGTCGATCGCGTGAATGCGGTGGTGCTGGCCGGCGGCAGCGCGTTCGGCCTCGACGCTGCGACGGGCGTCGTCCGGTACCTCGATGAACGCGGCGTGGGGTTTCCGACTCAGTACGGCAAGGTCCCAATCGTCCCTGCGGCGATCCTGTTCGATCTCAATGTGGGCGACGCGAAGATCCGGCCAACGGCCGACTGCGGGTACCGCGCCGCCGCGGGCGCGACGACCGGACCTATCGTCGAAGGCAACGTCGGCGCCGGTGCGGGGGCCACGGTCGGCAAGCTTGCAGGCAATGAGCGAGCGATGAAGGGCGGGATTGGCACCGCCTCGATCACCATGCCGGATGGCCTCATCGTGGCTGCGCTCGTCGTGGTGAATGCCGCCGGCGACGTGATCGATCCCCTGAATGGAACCGTGATCGCCGGCGCACGCACGCCTGATGGTCAGGGCCTCGCCGATGCGCGGCAACTGCTGCGGTCCGGCGCCCTCAGTCCGCGCACGCCGCTCGGAGGGAATACCACGATCGGTGTTGTGGCCACCAACGCGTTGCTGACGAAGGCACAGGCCACGAAGGTTGCACAGATGGCGCACGACGGCGTGGCGCGCGCGGTCTCGCCCGCCCACACGCCGTTCGACGGCGACACGATCTTCACGCTGGCGACCGGCGCGAGGCCCGGCGCGACGGACCTTCTCGTCGTCGGTGCGCTGGCCGCCGAGGTGACATCTCAGGCCATCGTGCGCGCCGTCCGGGCCGCACGGGGAATCCCGGGATACCCGTGCGCGTCCGACCTCGCGAAGCGGAGGTAGCGGCGGCCTGCCATGAGAGGCGCCTGGCATCCCCTGCTCGTCCGCTGTGCACGGCTTCGGCCGCGGGCTGAAGACGCGGAAGAGACCGACCGCCTGGCGAAGGCCTGCGACGACTGGGACGACCTCATCCGCCAGGCCGAACTGCACGGCTTGACGCCGCTCGTACGCCGGCATCTCGACGCCGCGGATGCGCATCTCCCGAAGCGGGTCGCACGTGCGCTCGGCGCCTGCACGGCGCGGCACCGGCTCACCAACGAGGTGCGCTTCCGCGTGCTCGGCCAGATCCTGCGCATCCTCGAATCGGCGCGCATCCCCGTCGTCGTCCTCAAGGGGCCGTCGCTGGCGGCGCTGGTGTACGGCGACGTCGGTCTGCGTCCGATGCGCGACCTCGATCTCCTGGTGCCGAGACGTGACGCGGATCGCGCGCAGAGCGTCCTCCAGCAGCACGACTTCGCGATCGTCGAGGAGTGTCGCGGAGCAGTGCCGCTGGATCACCACCTGACGCCGCTGTCCACCGAGAGCGAGGGCGTCCACGTGGTCGTCGAGATCCATCGGCAGGTTTTCGGCGACATCAACCGGGCGACGCTGGAGCTCGAAGAGACGGCACACGAGGAGTGGCTGACGTTCGACGCCCACGGCATGCGCGCGCGGGCCCTCGGCCCCGCGCAGATGCTGTGGCACCTCTGCCATCATCTGGTCGATTTGTATCAACCAATCCGCCTGATTTCGGTGGTGGATGTGGTCGCCTCGGCAGAACGGTTTGCGGAGGTCCTCGACTGGCGCCGGATCGCCAACGACTACCCGGTTGTCGCCGGCACGCTGGCGCTCCTCGACGAGTTGGTGCCGCTGCCTCCGTCCGTCGCACCGCACGCGCGGGCGAGAAGACCGGGACGGTCGCGCGACGTGGGCGTGGACTACACTGGATGGCCGCGCCGGATCGCCCGCGCCGGCTGCGCGGGCCGACTGACGGACCGCGTCAGGGACACCCTGCGGCCTCCGGAGTGGTGGCTCCGGCTGTACTATGATGCTGACGTGGCGGCCAGCCGCTGGCGGCTGATGCTGCGCCACGCCCGCGCCATCTGCGGCGCCGCCGCGCGCCGCGTCAAGGCCCGCGCATCGACTTCGCTATGAATCATCCACAGCGCGTGAAGGACTACCGCATCGAGCAACTCGACGATGAGTTGTTGCTGTATCACCCGGGACGCACGACAACGCTGTACTGCAACGACACAGCAGCGTTGATCTGGCAGTTGTGCGACGGCACGCGCACGGTTGACGAGATCGTGGACTTGCTGACGGAGCAGTACCCGGAGGAGCCCGTGGCGGAGGACGTGGGGTTGACGCTCGAGGCGTTCGAGGAGCACGGGGCGATCAGCTACGTCTGACGGAGGCCGGTGGCTGATGGCCACTCGCCACCAGCCCTTGCCGCGCCGAGAGCCTTCTACACCGGCAGCAGCGTCAGGGAGAAGGTCACCGTCGCCGAGATCGCGCCTCCGTTGGCCGTGGCGACCAGGTGCACGGCCTGCGTCGGCCCGACACCTTTCTGCCGAAGGGTTGGCACGGCCTGGAGCGCGTGAAACCTTCCAGAATAGGTGCCCGATCCATTGGTGATGCCGGTGACGGACGGGATGATCCCCTGCACGACGTCCACCTGGATCAGCGCCGCTTCCGGTGAAGACACCGTCACAGAGACCCCGGGAGTTGGCGGCGTAGTGGCCACGACGAACGGCTGCTGGGTCGCACCGGGCGAGATCACCGTGGACGCGGTTGGCGTGGTGAACGCCAGCGTGAACGTGCCGGATGACTGCGCGTGGACCGGGATCTCGACGCTATCGACAACGGGACGGGTCCAGCGCTCGGGCAGCGCGCGCGTGGCCGCCGCACCGCCTGCGATCGTCAGCGCACGCAACAGGTTCCGCCGAGAGACGCTCTTGGCATCTTCGTCCATGGGCACGGCCTCCTGGGGTCCAGACGGAGTATACACACCTCAGCCGTTGTCCACAATGACGGGCGAGTCTGGTGTCGCTTCCCTCCTCTCCAGCCGCTGATGTGCCGATAAGCTGGAAAAAGCCCGGTTGTCCCGCCGGGCGAGACGGGCCATGACTTCACTCGATTCTCGTGCCGCGACCGCGGTTTCCGCCGATGCGCCCCGCGTTGTCAACCCGATTCTCAAAGATGTCTCTCTGGCGCGCGCGCCGGTGACCTGCCAGAAACTGACGGCGTCACCCCGCGGCCTTGTGTTCCACCGCGCCGTTCCCCTCGACGTTCCCTTCGGCGCGATCCGCCTGATCGCCGCGTGTCACGACCATCACGCACCCAAGGACGCGCCGGTGCTGCTGCTCTTCGTCCAAGGGCAGCCCCGCCCATTTCTGGTCTCGGCACTTCACATCGCTTTCCGCGAGTTCTCAGGCGTGCTCGGCGAGACCCTGGCCGTCTCCTTCCGGAACTTCCTGGCACATCTCGTCCACTCGTGCCCGGGAATCCTCGTCGATCAGGGCACGTGGGCTGTTCTGCACGGCGACGCGGCGTTCGCGCCGCGGCCGCTCGATGTCCTCGCGACGAGCCTGGCACGGGTGCTCAATGAGGCCGATGCGGTGGCGTCTGGCGACAGTCGGCAGGGCGACAGTCGGCCGCGCGACGGCACCGACATGGCACCGGACCAGGCGTCCACGGTCCCGCTGGTATGGAACGCCGGCGATGTGATTCTCGGCTTTTACGAGGTGACGAAGGTCCACCAGTCGGGCGGAATGGGCTTGGTCTACCGCGTCCGGCACCGGGGCTGGCAGACCGATCTGGCCGTCAAGGCCCCGCGGCCGGAGTTCTTCCGAACCGAGACCGACGTCGCGACGTTCGAGCGTGAGTGCGAAACCTGGATCAACCTTGGACTCTATCCGCACATCGTGAGCTGCTACTACGTCCGCCGGCTCGGCGGCGTGCCTCGCGTGTTCGCGGAGTACGTGGATGGCGGCAGCCTCCAGGACTGGATCTCGAGCCGGCGCCTGTACGCGGACGATCCGCATGCGGCCCTGCTGCGGGCGCTCGACCTGGCCATCCAGTTCGCCTGGGGCCTGCACTTCGCGCACGATCAGGGACTGATCCATCAGGACGTCAAGCCGGGGAATGTGCTCGTCACCACGGCCGGCATCGCCAAGGTGACGGACTTCGGCCTGGCGCACGCCCGATCGAGCGTCGAGAGGCCTGGCGCCGACTCGCCTGCGGACGTCAGCCTCGTCGCGACCTTCGGCGGCATGACGCCGGCCTATTGCTCGCCGGAACAGGCGGCGATGCTCGCGGCACGCCGCGCCGGCACGCCGCGCGACGCGTTGCCACCGTTGACCAGACGCACCGATATCTGGTCGTGGGCTGTCAGCGTGCTCGAGATGTTCACCGGGGGCGTGACCTGGATGGGCGGCCAGGCAGCGGCGGCCGCGCTCGAGCACTACCTCGAGAACGGTCCGGACGATTCGAGCCTGCCGCCGATGCCGGAGGCGGTGGCGGAACTGCTCGGGCGGTGCTTCTCGCTCGACCCGACCGGCCGGCCAGCCACGTTGCTCGACGTGGTGGAGCCCTTGAGGACCGCCTACGCGCACGTGGCCGGACAGCCGTACCCGAGGCGCCGGCCCGAACCCGCCACGATGCTGGCCGACGGGCTGAACAACCGAGCCGTGTCGTTGCTCGACATCGGCCGGGCCGCTGACGCGGAGCGGCTCTTCGACGAGGCCCTGGCGGCGGATGGGGGACACGTCGAGGCGAGTTTCAACCGCGCACTAATGCGGTGGCGGGGCGGCCTCGCGACCGATCAGGCAGTCGTCGCCGAGGTGGCCGAGGTCGCAAAGGGCGCGAACGATCCGCGCGCCGCCGCCGATCTCGTCGGCCTGCTGCACATCGAGAGGCACGACGCCGAGTCCGCGCTCGCGGCGATAGACAGCGTGGCCGGAAGCGCGCCCGGATCGTCCGACCAGTCGATCCGTCAACGCGCCGAGTCGCTACGCCCTCACGCGGCGCGTGCCCTTCGCGTCATCGAGCCGCTCGCTGCGGCGCTGAGAGCTGTCGCCGTCAGCGCCGACGGCCGGGTCGTCCTCGGAGGCGGCCTCGATAACATGGTCCACGTGTGGGACGCGGTCTCAGGATCGGTGCTCAGGAGCTTCTTCGGCCATCAGGCGTGGGTGACGTGCCTCGCCCTGACTGCGGACGGCCGCCTGGCGTTGTCGGGCAGCGTGGACGACACGGTGCGAGTCTGGAACGTGGCGACCGGCCAGTGCCTGTCTACGCTCGAAGGGCACACGGATGACGTCAGCTCGGTGGCCGTGCAGGCGGCGGGGCGCTGGGGAGTCTCGGGGGCGTACGATCACACGGTCCGGGTATGGGAGTTTCCGACCGGCCAGTGCCTCCGGTTGCTCGAGGGGCACACGAACTGGGTGTCGGCCGTCGCGCTCGGCCGCGACAGTCGGACCGTCGTATCGGCCAGCTACGATGGCACGCTCCGCGTGTGGGACGCACCGACCGGCGGCTGTCTCCACGTCCTTCAGGGTCATCAGGGCCGCGTGACCACGGTCGCGGCGTCCGCGGACGCCCGATGGGCGATATCCGGCGGCGCCGACCGCAGCCTGCGCCTCTGGGACGTGCCCAACGGAAAGTGTGTCCGAGTCCTCCAAGGCCATGCCGGCGAAATCACGTCGGTTGACCTCTCTGCCGACGGCCGTTTCGCACTCAGCGGCAGCGCGGATCACACGGTGCGGCTCTGGGATACGTCCTCCGGTCGCTGCCTGCGGACGTTCCAGGGGCACGTGCGGGAGATCACCGCCGTGGCGGTCAGCACCGACGCATCGCTCGCCGTGACCGCCAGCGTGGACTGCAGCCTCCGGTTGTGGAACACCCGCGGTCTGTGCCACCACCCGCTGCCGGCTCCACCCGCGCTGAGCCGCGTCACATCGGCCGAAGCCTCCCTCGAGGCGGAGGCTCGCTTCCTGGCGCTCCTTGGCAACGGCCGAGAAGCCCTGTCGGCCGACAGGGCCGACGAGGCGCTGGCGGTGGCCCGCGCCGTGCGCTCGCTGCCCGGGCGAAACAGGGACGGTGAGGCACTCGGGCTGTGGACGGATCTCAGCTGTCGCTGCCAACGCGTCGGGCTGAGCGCGGCGTGGTGCGTCCGCGTGATGTCCGGCCATACCACCGAGGTCAAGGGCCTTGCCGTGACGCCGGACGGGCGGATGGTCGCCAGCACCGGACCAGAGGGTACGGTGCGCGTCCGCGAATTGGCCACCGGCCGCGCGATTCGGACGCTCGAAGGGCACACTCACGGCGTGTCAGCCATTGCCGCCTGCCCTGACGGCCACCACCTCGCCTCGGTCGGCGGCGACGGCCGACTTTGCCTGTGGGATCTGGACAGCGGTGCGTGCGAGCGCGTCGTCGACGGCTTCGAGCCGAACGGCCAAGGCCTGGCAATCAGTGACGACCAACGTTGGCTTCTCCGCGCCAACGGGCCCCGGATCGGCTTGTGGGAATTCTCGACCGGGCGACAGGTGCGAAGCTTCCCGGCCCCTTCCGGGATGCTGATGGACAGCGTGATCCTGCTGCCGGACGGCGAACTGGCCGCGGCATCCACGCTCGACTACAAGACGCAAGTGTTCGAGCTGGCGGGTGGCCGGAAGATCGGCAGCATGGACAACTGCGGGCCGCTGACGGCCAGCCCTGACGGGCGGTTGCTTGCCGCCGTCGGTCTGGACGCGGGCGTCCAGAAGGTGGTCATCTGGGCGCTGCATTCTCGCACTCAGCAGTTCCTCCTGGGCGGCCATGTCGGGCCCATCACCGCGACGGCGTTTGCGCCAGACAGCCGCTGGCTGTTCACGGCCAGCCGCGACGGCACGGTGCGCGTGTGGGACCTGTCGACTGGCGCTGCCGCGCGCGTGTTGGAGGGCTTCGTCCATCCGGTCGTAGCGCTCGCGATGGCGCCGGATGGCGGCCATCTCGTGATGGGCTGCACCGACGGCAGCGTGCAGGTGTGGGCGCTCGATTGGGAACTGGCCGTACGCCCGCGGTCGAACTGGGATGACGCGGCGCAGCCACACCTCGAGGCGTTCCTGCGACGCCACCGCGCGCCCGCGGCGGAGTTGCCCCAGGGCAGGGCGCCTTTCGACGAGGAGATCGCGTTGGCGCTGACGCGACGCGGGGCGCCCGACTGGACGACGGGTGATGTCGACGATCTGATGCGCCGGCTCGGACAGTCGGGTCACGGCCACGTCAGACGGGAGGGTGTCCTGGCGAAGCTCGTTGCTCTGGCCGCAGGTATGGACGCGGCGGTGCCGGCGTCAGGCTCCGCTCACCCAGACGCGGCGCGGGCGCTGCGAAAGGGCGCGGACCGGCTGGAATCGGACGTGCTCCCGTTGCTGGCGACGCTTCCCACGGACGGCGGGGACATGTACCAGGCCGGGCAGATGATCGCCGGCCTCTGGCGAGCGCTGGCGGACACCCTGGAAACGGGCATGGGCGCCGGCGGTCTGCCGCCTTCGGTTCCGGAGATCGCCGTGACCGTCTTCGGCAACACCTCGCAGATTGGCTCGGTGCTTCGGGCGACGGGCAACTGCCCGCCGCACGTGCTCGAGCACATCGCGAGCGTGCGACGCCTGGCTATCGAGTTGATGCCGGCCGCCTCCCTGCCGGAGACGACCGTCTTCTACTCCCGGAAGATCCGCGACGCGGCCGACCAGCTCGAAGCCGCGTTCCTCTCGCCCGGACAGCCTCTGCCCACCGCGCCGATCGACATGGAGAAGGTGCTGCGCCAACTCGTTGGTGCATTTCGCGAATTCACCGAATGCCTCGCGGGCGGCGTCGATCAGCAGGGGCAGCCGGCCTCGAGGTTGACGCTCGCGCATCTGCTGGCCGAGATCGTCCGGAACAGCAGGACCGACCATTTCCGCCAGGTCATCGGCGCCTCCTTCGGCGCCAGACTCGTGAACATTTGGGGCACGCTGGGCAACCTCGCGGAACTGGCCGAGTTGATGGAGGCCCAGGTGAGCGCCACCGCGATCGCGCCTGCGGTGCCAGCGGCCGTTCCCCAGCCGACTCCGCCCGGTCAGCCGTCCGCCGCGCCTGCGCCTCCGGCACCGGCTGCCGTTGGGATCGAGTGTCCGAAATGCGGCGCAACGGGCCAGCAGGGCGCGGAGTGCCGAAGTTGCGGACTGCTGTTCGCGCGGTACCGTCCCGGTCCGATCCTGAAGCGAGCGGCCGATCGGCTCCGAGCCGCCAGCCGCCAGATCGCTCGCATGCCGCCCGTGGTCAACGAATTCGCGACGTTCTGGGACACTCTTCCCGATGCAATCGAGACCGGCGTCATGGCGGACGGCGCCCGGGCCACGCCGTACCTCGTCGGCCTTCTCTTGCGCGACAACGTCGACATGATGGAGGACCGGCTCGTCGAGACGCTCGGAGAGTGCCCGGCGCAGCTCCGGACGCTGATGCCAGAGGTCCGCCGGCTGTCGCGCCACATGATGGGAGACCCGCTCGCACCTGCTGCGCGCGCCGCGCTGGCCGAGACGCTGAGCGGAGCGGCGGCGGCGCTCGAAGCGATCTTCAAACAGCCCGAGCGGCCATTCCCGTTGAACGATCAGGGAATGGACTCGGGCGTGTTTCTGAACTTCTTCGTGATCCTCCTCAAGGGGTTCCCTGGCCAACTGACCGGCAATACGGAGGCCGAGGTGATTCGTGGCACGGCCGAGGCCGTGCAGAACAGTTGCGGCACGATGCTATCGAACAATGTGCTCGGCATCGTGATGCACTCCTGCCCGTCGCAGTTCGTGACCGTCTTCAAGGCGGTGAACCTGACGAGGACGGCAGCGCGAATCATTTCTGGCCAATGAGTCCGGGGGCGCCGCCCTGGTGCACCAGGGCGATCGCCCCGTCGCGCGCGTGCACCATGACGACCGTCCCCGGCGGGCAGCGCCCCGCCAGGATGCTGCGCCCGAGAGGCTGGACGATCAGCCGGTCGATCGTTCGCTCCATCTGGCGGGCGCCCATGGCCGGGTCGAACCCTCGCTCCATCAGCACGTCGAACGCGTCGGGCGAAAGCGACAGCGTCACCTGGCGATCGGCCAGTTGTGCTGACACGCCATCGAGAATCTTCCCGATGATGCGCCGCACGGTCTCTGGTCCGAGCGGCCTGAAGCACACGATCCGCTGAATCCGATTGATCAGTTCGGGCCGGAGCGCAGCCGCCACGGCTCCGCGGTAACGGCGCTCGTACTCGGCCCACTGCTCGTCGACAGCCGTCGCGCGCGCAGGTCGCGGCGGCGGACCCGGCTGGGAGACGATCCCGATGGAGATCCCCTCGGGAGGCGCGTCCCGCCCGGCGCCGAGGTTCGACGTGAGGATGATCACCGTCTCGCCGAACGCCACGTGCCGGCCGCGACTGTCGGTCAGGCGCCCATCGTCGAAGATCTGGAGGAAGAGGTCGAACACCTTCGGGTGCGTTTTCTCGATCTCGTCGAACAGGACGACCGAATACGGGTGCGTCCGGACCGCATCGGTCAACTGCCCGCCCTCTTCGTGGCCGACGTAGCCGGGCGGCGCGCCGATCAGTTTCAGGCTGGGCGATTCTTCCGCGTATTCCGACATGTCGATCCGGATCAGCCGGTCCTCTTCCTCGAACAGGAACTGCGCGAGCGCCTTGGCGAGTTCCGTCTTACCGGTGCCGGTCGGACCGAGGAAGAGGTCCTCCATCTGGAGCAGGCGTTCGCCTTCGGAGAGCGAGAGCCGATCGAGCGGCACGCGGCATCGCTCCGCAATCACCGACGCCACCTCCTCGAGGCCGACCGTGGCGCCGCCGTGCCGGTCGTCACGGGCCGCACCCGGCCCGAACCTGGCCGTCGGAAGCATCACGCGTGAACATGCCTGATCGAGGATGTCGATGGCCTTGTCGGGCAACCGCATGTCGGGCAGGTATCGAATGGAGAGATCGACTGCCCGTCCGATGGCATCCGTCGAGATCGTCACGCGGTGATGCGCCTCGAACCCTGGCTTGAGGGCCTCGAGGATCGCGACGGCCTGGTCGCGCGATGGCTCCTCGACCCAGACCGGTTGGAACCGCCGCTCGAGCGCGCCGTCCTTCTCGATGTAGCGCCGGTACTCTGTCGTCGTGGTCGCCCCGATCACGCGGATGGCGCGGCGGGCCAGCGCCGGCTTGAGCAGGTTCGCCGCGTCCATGGCGCAGCCGCCGACGGCTTCCGCTTCCGCGAAGACCTCGCGCGTGCGCCGGCTGCGGTGGCCGGTGAAGAGCCGGCCGCTGTCCGTCGAGCGGCCCTCTGATTGCCACAAGGGTCACGGTGCTCGCCACATCAGCCTCCGCCATCAGTACCCACGGCGGCTCGCGGGCGTCAAGGCCGGCACGACCACGATCGATCGCGGGGCGTCGAGGCCGTATCGGTACTCGAAGTCTGCGGGAGCACGCGGCGTCGAGACGGATGGAGACGCGAGGGACTGGCGGTCCCTGCCGACGAACCCGTATCATTCCGGGCAGGATGAAGGCTGTTCTCTCCTTTGCCGGCAGCGCGGTGGAGGTCTGCGCCCACGGCCCGCGGGCCGTGGCGCTGATGGATTTCCTGTTCCACCAGGTGCCGCGTGATCCCGGGGCGAAGCCGCACGCCAGGTTCGAACTGTCGGAGGCCGTGGGCGGTCTCTCGCTGTCGATCGACGATGCCGTCTGCTTCGAGGGCGCGGATGACGGGACGGCTGGCAGCGTGTTCGTTGGCGAGGTGATGTACCAGATCGCCTGCCGAAGCCGTGGGGGGTTGCTCTTCCACGCGGCCGCGCTGGCCCACCACGGTCAAAGCGTCCTCCTGCCCGGCAAGTCCCGAAGCGGAAAGACGACGCTCGTCGCGTGGCTTGCGGCGAAGGGTTTCGATTACCTCACCGACGAGATGGTCTTCGTGCCTTCCGGCGGAACGGCCATCGACGCGTTCAGCCGACCGCTCCAGCTCCGACGTGCGTCGCGCCCGGTGATCGAGAACCTGATCGGCCCACTGCCGGCCGAGGCCGTTCAGGTGGGTTCGGCCTTCGATCTCATCCTGCCGGCCGCACTTCGGTCGACCGTCGGCATCGGTCGATCTGATCTCGCGCTCATCGTCTTTCCGCAGTACGAGGCGGCATCGCCCGGTGAGCTGATCCGGCTGTCGCCCGCGCAAGCCGGTCTTCACCTGATGGAGGGGCTCATTAACGCTCGCAACCTGCGCGCGCACGGCTTTCCGGAGGTGGCGGCTCTCGCCCGCCAGGTTCCAGCGTACCGCGCCGCGTATTCGAGCTTCAGCCAGGTGGAGGGCGAACTGCTCTGCCTGCTGCCCTGAGGGGGTTCTCCTGGTCTCCAGGCTCCAGGCGTGAGTGCTTGCAGTTGCGTGATCGGTGCCTGGGAGACAGTCCCGAACCCAATCCTCGTTACAATGAACGAACGGCCATTCAGCCTCTGCCCATGATGCCTGTAGAAGCAGCCCGCGCCACTCAGACGGTCGCAAAGCGTTTCCGGCGCCGCGACGCCTCCCGTGAACAAGGCGACAAACGGGAAGCCAGGCTCCGAGGCGCGAGCCAGACCTTCGCGCGGTGCGGCTTCTTCAATGCCCGGGTGGCCGATATCGCGCGGGCGGCCGGCGTAGCGTCAGGGACCGCCTACCTCATACGTCCGGAACGAGGATGAAGGCGATCGGATCGGGGCCTCCGCTCGTGCTGGTGCCCGGCGTCCAGGGCCGCTGGGAGTGGATGCGGCCGGCTGTGGACGCGCTCGCGCGGCACTTCCGGGTCATCACCTTCTCGCTCGTCGGTGAACGCCGGAGCGGCATGGCGCTGGACGAGGCGGTCGGCTTCGACAGCCACGTCGATCAACTCGATGGAATCCTCGCGCAGGCTGGAGTCGAGCGCACGCTGCTCTGCGGCGTGTCCTTCGGAGGCTTGATCGCCCTGCGCTACGCGGCGGTTCGTCCCGAGCGCGTGGCGGGGCTCGTCCTCGTATCCACACCGGGGCCGGGCTGGAAGCCGACCGAGCGGCAGCAGGCGTACGTCCACGCGCCTCGGACGTCGGTCATCAAGTTCGTCGGGGGCGCGCCTGGACGGTTGTGGCGGGAAATCCACGCGGCGCTTCCCGGACCCGCCGAACGGTGGCGGACCGCTGCCGGATACCTCGCCGCGATCCTGTCCGCGCCCGCTTCCGGGGTTCGAATGGCGAGACGCGTGCAACTGGTCGCGAATTGCGACCTTCGCGCCGACGCCGCGTCGATCGCGGTCCCGACGCTCGTCGTGACCGGGGAACCGGAACTCGACCGCGTGGTTCCTGTGGCCGGCACCCGCGAGTACCTGGGGCTCATCCCCGGCGCGGTGGGCCGCACGCTGGAGCACACCGGCCACATCGGCCTGATTACGAAGCCGGAGCTGTTCGCGGCGGTTCTCCACGACTTTTCCGTCTCAACGCGGAGCCGTTGAACCATGGTTCATCACATCCCCGGCCCGAGTGGCCGGCTCGAGGCGCTCGTCGACGATCCGTCGGCGCTCTGCACCACCGGCACGCCCGGCGCGAGCGATCCGTTGCGGCCCCCTCGCGCAGTGGTGGTCATCGCGCACCCGCATCCGCTTCACGGCGGCACGATGCACACAAAGATCGTCTTCCAGGTGGCCAAGGCGTTCTGTCGGCTCGGATGCGCGGTGCTACGGTTCAATTTCCGCGGTGTCGGACTGAGCGATGGCACGTTTGGGGAAGGCGCCGGCGAGATCGAGGACTTCAACGCAGCCGTTGATTTCGCGACCGCGCGATACCCGGGAATCGAAGCCTGGGCCGCCGGAGCGTCGTTCGGATCGTGGGTGGCGATGACCGCCGGCGCCAAAGACGAACGCATCAAGACGCTGATCGGCCTCGCGCTGCCGGCGAACCTCTACGACTTTTCAGCCGCCGCGCGGTCACCCAAGCCCAAGTTCGTGATCCACGGCGAGCACGACGCGATCTGCCCGCTTCGAGCGGTGCGCGCGATGTACGCGACGGCCGTCGAACCGAAGGAACTCGTCGTGATCGAAGCAGCCAATCATCTGTTCGACGGACGCCTGCACGAAGTCGCGGAAGCGATCGAAGACCTGCTGGCGCCCGCATCGTCCTGACTCGCACGCGGCATCGGGGATCACAGGGTTACCGAGCGTTCGCAGAGACCGCGCGCCCTTTTCGGGCTCTGCGTTGAACGTGAAGGACAAGGGCGGTTCTCGAATGGTACGTTTAGAATGGACGTATGCTTCGAACTGTCGGCCTCCTCGCGGTAATCTTGGCGATCGCCGCGTGCAGTTCGCGCCCGCCCGATGAGTCCGGCTATCTGAAGGAGATCGCGGCCGTGCGCGCGGCGAACGATACGATGATGCGCGCGTCTGGCTCGCCGATCTCGGCGGACAAGAGGTCGCAGTTCCTGCCGCTCGCCTACTTTCCTGTCGACCCGTCGTATGCGGTCCCCGCGGCGTTCAGGGAGAACCCGCCCACTGCCCGACCGCGGATGCAGATGGACACCTCGGCACACGAGCCGCGGTTGATGGAACTCCTGGGCGTGCTCGAGTTCACGCTCCAGGGCACGCCGCTCCGGCTGTCGGCCTTCGCCGAGGTCGGGCAGTCGGACGACCGCCTGTTCGTGCCGTTCACCGACGCCACGACGGGAAGCGAGACCTATCGGGCCGGCCGGTATCTCGAGATCGGCCGCTCGTCCACGGGCATCTACGTCGTGGACTTCAACCGCGCGTTCAATCCCTACTGCTACTACAACCCGACCTACGACTGCCCGTACCCGCCGAAGGAGAATCGACTGGCGGTGGCCATCAGGGCGGGGGAGAAGGTCAAGTAAAGGATGAAGGAGGAAGGATGAAGGAGGAAGGAGGCATTAGAAAAGGAGGAAGGATGAAGGAGGAAAGGGGAAGGAGGAAGGATGAGGGATGAAGGACGAGGAATGAAGCAGGAAGGCGGCTCGCGGGTGCTCGAAGCGGTCGTGTTCGACTTCGATGGAGTGCTGGCCGATACCGAGCCGCTCCATTTCTCGACCATCCGAGCCACGCTCGAGGCGCGTGGCGTTCCGCTGTCCTTCGAGGAATACGGTGAACGCTACCTCGGGTACGACGATGCCGGGGTGTTCCGAGCCGTGGCGCGCGACCGGGGCCTGGCGTGGGATGCGCGCGAGATCGACGCTCTCGTCCAGTCGAAGGGCCAGATATTCCGCAGGCTCGCGGCGGAAACGCCGGTGCTGTTCGCCGGCGTCGCCGAGCGGCTGCGCGAGTGGTCGGCACACGTGCCGATGGGCATTGCGTCCGGTGCATTCCGCGACGAGATCGTCATGGTGCTCGACTCGGCCGGACTCTCCGGGATGGTGCGCACCATCGTCGGCGCCGGTGAAACCACGCGCCACAAGCCCGAACCCGAACCTTACCTGCGGGCGCTCGAACTGCTCGGCCCCAATCTGACTCCCGGCCGATGCGTCGC
This sequence comes from Vicinamibacterales bacterium, assembly GCA_036504215.1. Lineage (NCBI taxonomy): Bacteria > Pseudomonadati > Acidobacteriota > Vicinamibacteria > Vicinamibacterales > Vicinamibacterales bacterium. The sequence goes on from DASXVO010000046.1 coordinate 48,819, forward strand.
GATCGAGGATTCACCATGGGGCATCACCTCCGCCCGCGAGGCCCGCATGAAGGTCGTCGCCCTGACAACCAGTTGCTCGTCCGATCGACTCTTCGACGCTCACCACCTCGTCCGGTCCTTCGAAGACCTCTCGCTCGACCTGTTGAACGACGTGGCCGCGCGGTCGTGACGCGGGGAAGCCGTTTCAAACAGGCCCGTCCCGGCGCATAATACGGCGACCATGCGGGACCGACGCCTCGGCGAGTGTTCACGGTCCCCGCCCCCGCAGCCCGCCCCCGATCGCCGATCCTCGCCCTGCCCCAGAAGGAGTAGTTCATGCGCATACGAACGCCTGCGCGACGATGGAGTCTCGTTCTTGCGGCGCTGGCCTTGTGGGCCATCGCACTGAACGCGGACTCTGCGTTCGCGCAGAAGAAGCCGATCACCCACGACGTGTATGACACCTGGCGGTCCATCCAGGGGACGAAGCTGTCCCGCGATGGCGGCTGGCTGGTCTACGCGCTCGCCGCCCAGGAGGGCGATGGCGAACTCGTCGCCAGGAATCTGAAGACCGACGCCGAGATTCGGCAGCCGCGCGGCAAGGATCCCGTCATCACGGCGAACGGCAAGTACGTCCTCTATGGCATTGCACCGCCCCGCGCCGACGTGGACAAGGCCAAGAAGGACAAGAAGAAGGCAGACGAGATGCCGAAGTCCGGTTTCGGCATCCTCGATCTCTCCACTGGAAAGGCCGTCACGTTCGATCGAGTGAAGAGCTTCAAGGTGCCCGAGGAGTCCGCCGCCGTTGTCGCCTTCTTGTTCGAGGCGCCGGAGAAGAAGGCCGACGCCAGCGACGACAAGGACAAGAAGGTAGAGGCAAAACCTGAAGAGAAGAGGGACGGCAAGAAGAAGAACGAGAAGAAGAAGGAGCCGGGTACCGATCTGGTCGTGCGGAACCTCGCCGACGGCGGTGAAGTGAAGATCGCGGAGGTGACCGACTACGAATGGGCGAAGTCGGGAGACCTTCTCGCGTACACCGTCTCGTCGAAGAAGCCCGAGAGCGACGGCGCGTTCGTCCGCAAGACGGCCGACGGCAGCGTCCGATCGGTGCTCACCGGACTCGGGAACTACAAGGGCATCGCGTTCGACGACGCGGGAGGCCAACTGGCGTTCGTGAGCGACCGTGACGACTACAAGGCGGAGGCGCCGGCATTCAGGCTCTATGCCTGGTCCTCTCCCGGGGACAAGGCGATTGAACTCGTGTCCGCCGCATCGCCGGGCATGCCCGCGGGCGCTGCCGTCAGCGAGTACGGCAAGCTCGAGTTCTCGAAGGATGGCAGCCGCCTGTTGTTCGGCACGGCGCCCGCCCCGAAGGCGGTTCCGGAAGGCGCTCCCGATCCCGCGAAGGTGGACATCTGGACCTGGAAGGACCCGGAACTCCAACCGATGCAGAAGGTGCGCCTCGAAGAGGAGAAGAAGCGCAGCTTCCGAGCCGCGGTGTCGCTGAAGAACAGGAAGTTCGTCCAGCTCGCGGATTCCGACATGCCCGATATCCGCCTGTCGGAGGACGCCACGAGGGCGCTCGGGCAGTCGGACGTCCCCTACAGGCAGCTCGTGTCGTGGGACGGTGAGTACGCCGACTTCTACGCCGTGAATCCGCTCGACGGATCGCGCAAGAAGATCATCGAGAAGGCGCACTTCGGCGCCACGCTCTCGCCCGCCGGTGCCTACGTCCTCTACTTCGACTACCGCGACACCAACTGGTACGTCGTCCGCAACACGGACGGCAAGGTGATCAAGCTCACCGACAAGTCGCTTGGCGTGCGGTTCGACGACGAGACGTCGAACACGCCGGAACCACCGCGTCCGTGGGGCGTCGCCGGGTGGACCGAAGGCGATCGCTCTCTGTTGGTCTACGACCGCTACGACATCTGGGAACTGCGGCCGGATGGCACCGCGCCGCGAACGATCACCAATGGCGTCGGCCGGAAACAGAAGCTCGTCTTCCGGTACCAGCGCCCCGAGGCGGACGAGGCTGCCGTGCCGCGTGGCCGCCGGGTCGCCGTTGACGAGCAGCCGATCAAACTCGACAAACCGCTTCTCCTGCAGGCAACCGACGACACGACGAAGGCCAGCGGCTTCTACCGCGTCACCGTGCCTCCGGTCCCGGCAGCGGTGGCCGCCGACGCCAGGACGGCGAAGAAAGCTTCGCGTCAAGGTGGCGCGGGAGCGGAAAGCGCCAGTGCCGCCTCGACGGGGCCTGGCTCCGGTCCGGCTCTCCAGGATCCGACGAAGCTTCTGATGCTCGACAAGATGGTCGGCGGCTTCATCAAGGCGAAGGGAGCCGACACGGTCGTCATCACCGAGCAGCGGTTCGAGGAATTTCCAAACCTCTGGGTGACCGATCTCTCACTCGCGAACCCTCGGAAGGTCACCGACGCCAATCCGCAGCAGGGCACCTACGTCTGGGGCCGATCCGAGTTGATCGAGTACGTCAACGCCGACAACGTCACGCTGCGGGCCATTCTGACGAAGCCCGAGAATTTCGACCCGTCGAAGAAGTACCCCCTGTTGGTCTACATCTACGAGGAACTGACCGACGGGCTGCACCGCTTTGTCCCGCCGGCGCCCGGCACCAGCATCAACGTCTCCCGCTTCGTCAGCAACGGCTATATCGTCCTGCGGCCGGACATCATCTACGACACCGGCTATCCGGGGCAGAGCGCGCTCAAGTGCGTGCTGCCGGCCGTGCAGCGCGTCGTCTCGATGGGGTTCGTCGATCCGAAGCGCGTCGGCATCCAGGGACATAGCTGGGGCGGCTATCAGATCACCTATCTCATCACGCAGACCAACATGTTCCGCGCGGTCGAAGCCGGCGCGTCGGTGAGCAACATGGTCAGCGCGTACGGCGGCATCCGGTGGGGCACCGGGATGTCGCGCGCGTTCCAGTACGAGAAGACCCAGAGCCGGATAGGCGCCCCGCCGTGGGAACGGCCGCTCCAGTTCATCGAGAACTCGCCCATCTTCTGGGTCGAGAAGGTCAAGACGCCCTACCTGACGATCCACAACGACGAAGACGACGCGGTGCCGTGGTATCAGGGGATCGAGTTCTTCAGCGCCCTGCGGCGGCTGGGGAAAGAGGCGTACATGTTTGTGTACAACGGCGAGAAGCACGGGCTGCGTGAGCGCGACAACCAGAAGCACTGGACCGTGCACCTCTGCGAGTTCTTCGATCATCACCTGAAGGACGCGCCGCGGCCGGAGTGGATGGACAAGGGCGTGCCGTATCTCGAGAAGGGAAAGCGGGACGTCAGCGGTCAGTTCAAGGGGAAGTAGGGCCCATTCCCAGAGCCATGGGGGGCGCGGCTTTGAGGCTGCGCCCCCATCTTCACCCCGCCACATCCAATCCTTTGAATCGGGCGATCCAAACGCCCGACAGGTACCGCGTAGAGAATTCGTGGACCTTCGTCAGGCTCCGGGAACATCGCGACCGGACCCCAGGTAATCCCGCAAGAAACCAGACCTCCAGCGTGGACGGATCGCGGTCCGGCGCGATCGGTTCACGAGCGGATTCATGGCATGCCGCGTGCTGTCGATCGGACGGACGTCGCTTCAGGTAATTCCCCCCATCCGGTCCGGCAACCCCCCGTTTGAAGCCGCCGTGGTGCAGACGTAGACGCCTGAAGTGTGCGTCGTTTCGGCGTCGTTTCGGCGGCGTTTCCCAATCAGGAGGTCGTATGAAGGTTCGTTCGGCGTTGTTGCTGGCCACGGCATTCGTGCTGGCCCTGGCCGCATCCGGCTTCGCGCAGCAGCCGGGAGAGATCTACGGGAAGGTGGCGGACGCAAGCGGCGCCGTCATGCCGGGCGTCACGGTCACACTGACCGGGACGGTACTGCTGCAGCCCATGGTGGCAACGAGCAGCGCGAGCGGCGGGTATCGATTTCCGGGCCTTGCCGTCGGCGTCTATTCGGTGAGATTCGAGATCCCCGGGTTCAAGACGTACGTTCGCGACGCGGTCCGCATGGAAATCGGCGCGAATCTGCAGATCAACGCGGCGCTCGAGATCTCGACGGTTCAGGAGACGGTGACCGTCTCCGGCGAAACGCCAATTGTGGACCTGCGCGAGACCGGCAAGACCAGCCGCTTCACCCAGGAAGCGCTCCAGAGCATCCCCTCGGCCCGCGACCCGTGGGTCATCATCGAGCAGTCGGCGGGCGTGGCGATGGACCGGTCGAACGTTGGCGGCAGCGCGTCGGGGCAGCAGTCGAACTTCGTGGCGCGCGGCGCGCTCATGAGCCAGCAGAAGTGGAACCTCGATGGCGTCGACGTGACCGACATGAACGCCACGGGAGGCTCGCCGGTGTACTTCGACTTCGACGCCTTCGAAGAGATGCAGATTTCGACGGGCGGCAACGACGTCACGATGCAGTCGCCGGGCGTCTCGGTCAACCTCGTCACCAAGAGCGGCACCGACAAACTGCGTGGCTCCGGGCGCTACTACATCACCGACCAGAAGTTCGAGTCGGTCAACCTGAATGACACCATTCGCAAGCAGGGCGCGACGTCTGGCAACCCCATTCAGAAGATCACCGACTACGGGTTCGAGGTCGGCGGCCCCATCAAGAAGGGCAAGGCGTGGTTCTGGGGCAGCTACGGCAAGCAGGACATCAACGTCGGCGTCAACGGCTTCTACAAGGCCAGCGATCAGTGCCAGACGCTCAAGGCCGACATGAAGAGCAACCCCTTGAGCCACGCCGTGGAGGACATTTGGGGCTGCCTCAACACCGACCTGACGACGTTGAACAACTACAACGCGAAGGTGGCGGTCGAGCTGTTCAAGAACAACCAGTTCTCCTTCTACTTCAACGGCGCCGAGAAGGTCCGCAACGCGCGGAACGCGTCCGACACGCACCCGATTGAGACCACCTGGCGCCAGGGCGGCGTCGCAGATACGAGCCTCGGTTCGACCTTCTGGAAGACCGGCATGCCGAAGACGTACAAGTGGAGCGACCGCCACATCTTCAGCGACCGCTTCATGATGGAGTACCAGTACGCGCACATCGGCAACAACTTCGTGCTGGACTTCCACGATCCGAGCCTGGCGGCCGTCCAGACGCTCTACGACCAGAACACGGGCATGTACGCGCGCTCGTTCTACGCGCAGAGCATCGTCCGACCGACCGACAGCATCGACATCACCGGCAACTACTTCCTCCCGGCATTCCTGGGTGGTGACAATTCGTTCAAGGTCGGCTTCAAATACCGCAACGATGGCGCGCTGACGCTCACGCACTACGGCGGCAACGCGTACTCGGTGCTGACCAACGGCGTCCCGACCGAAGCGTGGATCTACCGTGACGGCAGCAGCGACTACCGGCTGCACAACCGGTCCTTCTACATCCAGGACAGCTACGCCCGGAAGAACCTGACCATCACGCTCGGCCTGCGCTACGACTACCAGACCGATGCCGTGGTTCCAGCCAGCATCAGCGCCGTGCCGTTCTTCGGCCAGGCGACGCGCTACGGCCAGGTGTTCAACCAACTGCCGGGTGTCGACTTCTCCGGCGCCGAGGCGGGCGTGCCGTGGAAGAACTTCTCGCCGCGGCTCGGCCTCAGCTACGACATGACGAAGGACGGCAGGAACGTCGTGAAGTTCAACTACTCGCGCTACGCCAACCAGCTCGGGTCGGGCGGTATCGCCTACGTCTACAACCCGGTGGTCGTGACCGAAGTCGACTATCCCTGGACCGATCTGAACGGGGACAAGATCGTCCAGGCAAACGAGATCGATATGCGCGGGAAGCCGCTGTACGCGACGAGCGGGTACGACTACAACAACCCGGGCGGCCTGGCGAGGACCACCGGCACGATCGACCCGAACCTGACTGCGCCCGTCACCAACGAGTTCATCGCCAGCTACGACCGGCAACTGACGACGGACTTCGCGGTGACCGGCTCGTTCATCTACCGCAAGTACTCGAACTTCACCGTGACCAAGCGCGCCGGCATGGACAGCAGCAACTGGGTGCAGAAGACCTTCACGCCGTCGGTGCTGCCGACGTACCCGGCTGACGCTCGCGTGGTGCCCGTGACCTACTTCTCGCCGACGTCCTATCCGGTCACGACCGTGCTCGGCAACCGTCCGGACTACTACCGCACCTACGAAGGTGTCGAGTTGACCGTGCGAAAACGGATGTCGCACAACTGGATGTTCAACAGCAGCTTCTCGTACAACGCGGCGCCGCAGCACTATCCGACGGCCGCATCGTACGGTCCGGCGGCGTACCTCGACCCGACGAACGTGGCCACGTACAACGGCGCCCAGTTCGCCGAGGAGTCGACGTCGAGCGGCCTGGACAACGTGTTCGTGAACGCCAAGTGGATCTTCCGCATGTCCGGCGCCTACACGGTGCCGGTGGTGAAGATGGGCGTCGCCGGCTTCTTCAACGCGCGGAGCGGCTATCCGTTCCTGGCGGGCGTCAACGTGCCTTCCAGCTTGCGGAACGGCGCGGGCGCGGTCGTGGTGATCCTCGACAACGTGGGCGAGGTGCGACTGCCGACCATGCAGCAGCTCGATGTGAAGATCGACCGTCCGTTCCTGCTGTTCAACCGGCTGCGGGTCGTCGCCAGCATGGACCTGTTCAACCTGTTGAACACCAACACCACGCTGGCGGAACGCCGGACGCAGAACGCCAACAACGCGAACACGATCGCGAACATCGTGTCGCCGCGGGTCCTGCGTTTCGGATTCCGGGTGACTTTCTAGGCCAGAGTCAGGAGCCAGAAGCCTGAAGGCGGAACGTAGAACCAGCGAGAGTGTTGGGGGGGCACGGCCGGCGCCGTGCCCCCTTTTTTGTTGGCCTTCCGGACCGAAGACATCCGCATGTGGTCCGACGAAAGCCTGGATATCCAAACCGTTGGATCGCCAGATCCAACTGCGCCGAAATCAGCTACCCCTTGGCGGCGTGCTGTCAGCCGTCCGAATGAGACAGATCACCGAAATCCCAGCGAAAGCGACCGGCCGAACGGTCGGTTTTTCGAGCTCGCCCGTGGCATGCGGCGTGCTCTGAAACGTGCGGCGTAGCACGTCAGTCGCAGTTCCCAACTTCCTTACCATTCGGTCGGCGTTTCCTCGGCGTTCTCTCGGCGTCTTCTCGGCGTTCCCTCGGCGTTCGGTTGGCGTTCGGTGAGTGTGTCGTCGCTGGCTCGTCGTTCGGCGGAGGGATTTCGGTTCGGGGCTGGACATTTCGGCCGAGCTGACTACAATCCTTCCAGATTCCAGAAGCCAAGTGTAAGGCCCCCGACCCTTAGGTGACTCGTTCGTCGCGGCGTTCGTCGTCATCCTTGGCGTCGGCGTGTGGTCCGCAGGGCGCGTGCGCGTCGCTGTCGGTGCACCTGCATACGCCCGGGCGGTGTTGTTGTCATTCCAGGAGGGAATATGAGGCTTCGTTCGGTTCTTCTGCTTGCCGTGGTGTTTGCTCTGGCCACGGCGGCCACCGGCTTCGCGCAGCGGCCCGGTGAGATTTTCGGGAAGGCCACTGACACGTCTGGCGGCGTGATGCCGGGCGTGACCGTCACACTGACTGGCGCCTCACTTCTGCAGCCGATGGTCGCCACCACCGGCGCGACCGGCACTTACCGCTTCCCGGGTCTCGGCGTCGGTGTCTACACGATCAGGTTCGAGTTGACCGGGTTCAAGATCTTTGTTCGCGATGCGGTCCGGCTCGAAAGCGGCGCGAGCGTCCAGATCAACTCCGCGCTCGAGATTTCGCAGTTGCAGGAAACCGTGACGGTCACCGGCGAGACGCCGGTCGTCGACCTGCGCGACACGTCGAAGACGGCGCGCTTCACGCAGGAAGCGCTGCAGAACATCCCGTCGGCGCGCGACCCGTGGGTCATCATCGAGCAGTCGCCGGGCGTGGCGATGGACCGCCAGAACGTCGGCGGCAGCGCGTCGGGCCAGCAGTCGAACTTCGTGGCTCGCGGCTCCGCGATGTCGCAGCAGAAGTGGAACCTCGACGGCATCGACATCACCGACCTCTCCGCGACGGGCGGCTCGCCGGTGTACTTCGACTTCGACGCCTTCGAAGAGATGCAGGTCACGGCGGGCGGCAGCGACGTGTCGATGATGTCGCCGGGCGTCAGCGTGAACCTGATCACCAAGAGCGGCACGGACAAGCTGAAGGGCTCGGGCCGTTTCTATGTCACCCCTGAGAAGTTCGAGTCGAACAACCTGACCGACGCTCTCCGCAGGAGCGGCGCCACCTCCGGAAACCCGATCCAGGACATCAGGGACTACGGGATCGAAGCCGGCGGCCCGATCAAGACGGGACGCGCGTGGTTCTGGGGCAGCTACGGCAAGCAGGACGTCAAGGTCGGGATCAACGGGTTCTACCTGACCGACACCGCGTGCCTGGCGGTCAAGGCCGCTCCGCTCAACTACACGATCGACCAAATTCGCAGTTGCTTGAACACCGACCAGACCGTGCTGACCACCTACAACGCGAAGGTGGCGGTCCAGACGTTCAAGAACAACCAGTTCTCGTTCTACTTCAACGGGAACCAGAAGTACCGCAACGCGCGTGATGCGTCCGACACCCGCCCGGGCGAGACCACCTACATCCAGCAGGGCGTGCAGAACGACGCGCTTGGCTCGCCGTATTGGAAGACCGGCATGCCGAAGACCTACAAGTGGTCGGACCGGCAGATCCTGAGCGACAAGTTCATGGTCGAGTTCTCGTATACGCACGTCGGCAACAACTTCGTGCTCGACTTCCACGACCCGTCGCTCGCGTCCGTGCAGCCCAGCTACGATGTCCCGACCGGCGTCTGGGGCCGTTCGTATCAGCAGACGGTCTACGTGCGCCCGACCGACTCGATCGACGTGTCGGCCAACTACTTCCTGCCCGGCTTCCTGGGCGGCGACCACACGTTCAAGTTCGGCGGCAAGGTCCGCAACGACATCGCCCACACCGAGAACCAGTGGGGTGGCAGCGGCTACGTGCGCTACAACGCGTCGAAGAACGTCATCGGCACGACGACCGAAGCGCAGATGTACCGGCCGTACCAGGTCGAGTACAAGGAAATGAACCGCGGGCTGTACTTCCAGGACACCTACAGCCGCAAGAAACTGACGCTCAACCTCGGCTTCCGCTTCGACTACCAGAACGACCAGTCGAACCCGGCCGCGATGAAGGCGCATCCGTTCCAGGGACAGATGACCGGTTCGGGCGTGCCGTTCACGTGGCTGCCGGCAATTTCCTATCCGTCGATCGACTCCGACGTGCAACTCAAGGACATCACGCCGCGCGTCGGTCTCACCTACGACCTGCTCGGCAACGGCAAGACGGTCGCGAAGTTCAACTACGCGATGTATGCCAGCCAGCGCGGCACGGGCGACTTCTCGAGCACCTACAACCCGGTCGGCTCGACCTACGTCCGCTTCCCGTGGAAGGACCTCAACGGCGACGGGATCGCAACCGCCAACGAGATCTTCCCGCTCAACCCGACGACGGGTGCGGTCAACGTCCTGTCCTCGGGCGGCAACTACAATCCCGACAACCCGAACTTCGTGGGCGTCACGAACAAGAACGACCCGAACGCCAAGAACGGGTACACCCACGAGATCATCGTCGGCATCGACCGCCAGATCGGTCCGGACTTCGGGGTCGGCTTCTCGTACATCTGGCGCAAGTACGGGAACTTCTTCTCGAGCCGACGGTTCACCACCACCCCTGGCGACTTCACGTCTGCCAACTACGCGGCGCTCGTCTACACGCCGCCGGCCTCTGCCTGCGTGAACCCGGGAGCCCGCTGCGAGGCGGTGACGTACTACCAGCCGAACGTCAACTATCCGTCGTCGTACGTTTACGGAAACCTCCCCGACTACAACCGTAGCTATCAGGGATTCGAGCTGAGCGTGCGGAAACGGATGTCCAACCGCTGGATGATGAACGGCGGGTTCGCCTACAACAACGCGATCCTGCACTACGATTCGGCGGCGGCCTACCAGGACCCGACCAACATCAGCATGCTGAACGGCGCGCAGTTCGCCGAGGAATCGACCTCGAGCGGTCTCGACAACGTGTTCGTCAACGCCAAATGGACGTTCAAGCTGTCGGGCGCCTACACGCTGCCGCTGTGGGACATCGGCGTGGCGGGCTTCTTCAACGCGCGCAACGGCTACCCGTTCGAAGCCGCGATCCTCACGCCGAGCCGTTTGAACCGCGCCGGCACGGCCACCGTCATCCTGGACAAGGTCGGCGACAACCGCCTGCCGAACTTCAGCACGGTGGATTTCCGCGTGGACAAGACGTTCAAGTTCAACCGTGTTCGCATCATGGCGAGCATGGACGTGTTCAACCTGCTCAACGGCAACACGACACTGGCCAAGAGCCGGACGATGAACGCGCCCAACGGCGACCTGATCAAGAGCATCCTGGCGCCGCGCGTCATGCGGTTCGGATTCAGGGTGACCTTCTAGATCGGGAGTCAGGAGCCAGAATCCAGGAGTCTGGGTTCAGGATTCAGGGTTCAGGAAGGTAGGAATCCTGGGGGGCGCAGCGCGATGCTGCGCCCCTTCTTTTGTACCACCCTATTTCCGTGATCCAATCTCGTCGTACAGGTACGCCGATGCGATGATCCCGTTGAAGAAGTTGCCGAGATCCAGCTTCTCGTTGGGCGCGTGGGCGTTCTCGTCCGGCAGGCCGATGCCGTACAGGACGGTCGGCGCGTTCAGTTCGGACTGGAAGGTCGAGACGACCGGAATCGATCCGCCCTCCCGCGTGTAGACCGGCGCCTTGCCGAAGCCCAACTCGATGGCGCGGGCTGCCGCCTGGATGTAGACGTTGTCCAGTTCCGTCATCCACGGCTTGCCGCCGTGCATGCGCGTGACTTTCAGCTCGACGCTCTTCGGCGTCACCTTCCTCACGTAGTCTTCGAAGAGTTGCGCGATCTTGTCCGGATCCTGGTTCGGCACCAGGCGCATGCTGATCTTCGCCATCGCCGTGGCCGGGATCACGGTCTTGCTGCCCTCGCCGGTGAAGCCGGTCAGGATGCCGTTCACCTCGAACGTCGGCCTCGCCCAGGTCCTCTCCAACGTCGAGTACCCCGTTTCGCCGTGCAGCTTCGGCGCGCCGAGCGACTTGCGGTACTGCTTCTCGTTGAACGGCAGCCGCTTGAACTCCTCGCGCTCCCGCTCGGTCAGTTCACGCACGTCATCGTAGAACCCAGGGACCTTCACGTGCCCGCCGCGGTCCTTCATCTGCGAGAGGACCTGCGCGAGCACGAACCCCGGGTTGGCGACCGCGCCGCCGAACGAACCCGAGTGGAGGTCGCTGGCGGTGCCGCGCATGTCGATCTGGAAGTAGCACAGGCCGCGCAGGCCGTAGCAGAGCGACGGCACGCCGTGCTCGAACATCGCCGAGTCCGAGATGACGACGACGTCGCAGGCGAGTTCGTCCTTGTGGTCGCGGATGAACTGGTCGAGGTTCGGGCTCCCGATCTCCTCTTCGCCCTCGAAGATGACGCGGACGTTGATGGGAAGCGTGCCCGTCTGCTTCAAATACGCCTCGAGCGCCTTGATGTGGATGAACAGTTGCCCCTTGTCGTCGGAGGCTCCGCGCGCGAACAGTTCGTTGTCCCGGATCGTCGCCTGGAACGGCGGAGACTGCCACAGGTCCAGTGGATCGACCGGCTGCACGTCGTAGTGACCGTAGAACAACACGGTCGGCGCGCCTGGAGCGTTCAGCCAGTCGGCGTAGACGACCGGGTGGCCGGGCGTGTCGATCACCCGGACGTTCTGCAGGCCGGCCGTTCGAAGCTGATCCGCCGTCCACTCCGCGCAGCGCCGCATGTCGGCCCCGTGTTCGGGCGACGAGCTGACGCTGGGAATGGCGATGAAGTCGGTCAACTCGGCGAGATACCGGTCGCGGCTGGTGTTGATGAAGTCGATGATCGCAGGATTCATGGGTGCTCTGGCAACTCCTGTCTGAAGGTGGACGGTCACGTCCATTATTTCCGATCCGCCACGATCGTGGCGACCGCGAGGTCGCCGGTGACGTTGGTCACGGTGGCGAAGATGTCCGGAATCGAGTCCGCGGCAATGAGGAGACCGATGCCGTCGAGAGGCATCCCGGCACTGAGCATCACCGGCGCGGTGACGACGAAGAGGCCACCGCTCGGAATCCCGGGGTTGCTGAAACTCATCGCAATGGTGACGAGCGTCATCGTTGCAATCTGGATTCCGGAGAGGTGGATCCCGTAGAGCTGGGCCAGGAAGAGCGGCCCGACCAGATCCGACACCGGCGTGTTGAGTTTGAATGTCGAGACCGCGAGCGGCAGGACGAACCCCGTGAGCGACGGACGGTCGCCGAACGACCGGCGGGTGCTCTCGATGAGCGCGGGCAACGACGCCAGCGACGATCGCGTCCCGGCGGCCACCGCCTGCGCAGGGGCGGCCGCACGCGCGAAGGCGGCCAGGGATGTCCGGCCGATGAGGGCGACGACCGGGTAGAGGCAGATCGTCACCACGGCCAGCATGGCACAGAGCACGACCACGTAGTAGCCGACCGCACCGGCCGCGGCGAGGCCGAGGTCCTTTCCCATGCCGAGCGCGAGCGCGAATACACCGATCGGCGTGAGGCGGAGAATCCACTCGACCATGATCAGCATCGCCTCGCTGGCCGCGCGGAAGAAGCCGGTGATCGACCCGCGCGAACCCGGCGACAGGTGCGTGGTCGCCAGGCCGAACAGCAGCGTGAAGACAATGAGCGGCAGCATGGCGCCATCGGTGGCCGCGCGAAGAGGATTGGTGGGCACGAGCCCCACGACGAAGCCGCGAAGCGTTGGCAGTTCGGCCCGACCGGACTCTGCCGCGGCCTGGGCCTGGGCCCGCAGCGTGGCCGCAGCCGCCGGGTCGATCGACAGCTGCGCGAAGAGAGGCGGCCCCACGAGCGCGCTGAAGACCGCGGCGCCAGCCAGCAGCGCCAGGAAGAGCGCGACCGACCGCGCCCCGAGCGTACCCAGGGAGCGCGCATCGGAGAAGTTCGACACGCTGGTGACCAGCAGCGAGACCACGAGCGGCACCAGCGTCATGCGAATCGCATTGACCCACAACGCGCCGATCGGCTCGAGGGCCACCGCGGCCGCCTGCAGCCCGGCGGAGCCGGAGGCGGAGACGCCAATCCCCGCCGCGAGCCCGACCACGAGAGCGCCGAGGCCCAGCAGGGCCGGGGAACGACTGGCAACAGGCATCGGAATGGAAGGCATAGGCTGTCGGGGAGAGTATACGGTGCCGGGGAGGGTAAGAGGCCAGGCTGAAGTAGAATCATCGCGTGATCGTCAGCCCCGAGGACAAGTACCGGCTTCTGCTCCACGTCGCCGAGGCGGCCAACGCCCACCTCGACCTGTTCGGAGTGCTCGAGGAAGTGGACGCCGCGCTCGTGCCGCTCGTCGCGCTCGACGGCATCGGGATCGTCACCGTGAACGGCGAGGAACTGCGACCCCATGCGATTCACGTGCGCGGCATGGCGCCGAAGCATGGCGAGACGTTCGACGGCCGTGTCGCGCGGGCGCTGGATCTCTCGATGGAGGAGTACGAGGCGCGGTACGGACGGCCGATGTCGTTGCCGGGATCGGGAACCGAACTGGTGGGCCGCACGGGCCGCGCCGACGTCTGCCAGGACCTCGGCAGCGTGCGGCGGTTCCCGGAGGACGAGCGGCTCCTGTCGTTTGGCGTCCAGGCGTACGTCCGCACGCCGCTGATCTTCCGCGACCGGCTCGTGGGATCGATCACCTTCGGACGCTTCGCGGCGCGACCCTTCACCGCCGAGGAGATCGGCCTGCTCGAGGACATTTCCCGGCTGATCGCCGGCGCGGTCTCCAACGCGCTCGCCTACGAGGAGATCTCCCGCCTGAAGAACCGCCTGCACGACGAGAACCTGGTGCTCCGGCAGGAACTCGACGAGCAGTCGATGTTCGAGGAGATCGTCGGGTCCTCCGCACCGCTCAGAAAGGTGATCCGGGAAGTCGAGAAGGTGGCCCGCACGGGTTCCACGGTGCTCATCACCGGTGAGACCGGAACCGGCAAGGAACTGATCGCCCGTGCGATCCATCGCCGGTCGGCGCGCGCATCGCGGGCGATGATCAAGGTCAACCTGGCGGCGCTGCCGGATACGCTGATGGCGTCGGAGCTGTTCGGCCACGAGAAGGGTGCATTCACCGGCGCGCTGCAGCGCCGGATCGGTCGATTCGAGCTGGCGAACGGAGGGACGATCTTCCTGGATGAAGTCGGCGAGGTGCCGGCCGACGTGCAGGTTGCGCTGTTGCGCGTCCTGCAGGAGGGAGAGTTCGAGCGTGTCGGCGGCAACCAGACGATTCGAACCGACGCCCGGGTGATTGCCGCCACCAACCGGGATCTCCAGGCCGCCATCGCGGAAGGACGGTTCCGCAGCGATCTGTTCTTCCGGCTGAACGTCTTTCCGATTGCGGTGCCGCCGCTGCGGGATCGCCGGGACGACATCCCGATCCTCGTCGAGTACTTCGTCGCCCGCCATGGGGCCAGGCTGCGGCGCCGGTTCCGGAGCGTCGATCGGCGGACCATCGACCAGCTTGCGGCCTACTCGTGGCCCGGCAACATCCGCGAGCTGGAGAACGTGATCGAACGCGCGGCGATCCTGTCCGAAGGGGATGTCTTCAGGCTCGACGAAGGCATGCTACCGGCGGTCACGGCCCGCGTCGCCGACGCCGCCGCTCGGCGAAGGCATGACGACCCCGCCGAACCACCTGCGCGTCCAGCCGGCACGCTACAGGACGAGGAGATCCGCGTCATCGAGGAGGCGCTGGCCGCGACACGCGGCCGGGTATCCGGCCCTTCCGGTGCCGCCGCGCGTCTCGGCCTTCCCGCCACGACACTCGAGTCCAAGATCAAGAAGCACGGGATCGACAAGTTCCGCTTCAAGAGCACCAGGTAGCGGATCACGGCATTACACAGAGCCCCGAGAGGACGCAGCCACCGGGAATCACGGGCAAAGTGGAGCAAGTGGCACGGGCAAGGTGGAGCGAGTGGCACGGGCAAGCTGGAGCGAGTGGCACGGGCAAGGTGGAGCGAGTGGCACGGGCGTCCCGCCCGTGCGGGACTCGCAGGCGCCTCACGCTCCTTCGTGAATTCGCGAAGATTCCGCATCGGCTGTTCAGCCTCACACTAGAAATCCCGCGTGTAATTGTCATTTCCCACTCGGCACGACTGTTGATGTTCCCATCGGCAGGGCGCGACCCGCGTTCCGGGTTCACCCCACCGATATGTTGAAGATCGAATCACCCCAAGACGCGTCGCCGGACCTGGTCGTGGCGTTGACCGGGACCATCGACGCCGAACATCTCCCGGCCCTCGAACAGGTGGTCGAGCACGCGTCGGCCGCCGGGCGGCCGATCGCGTTCGACCTCTCACAGGTGCGTCTCGTGGACCGCGACGCGGTTGCGTTCTTCGTCAGCGGTTCCGGCCGCCGCGCGCGCCTGGTCGGCTGCCCGACGTATCTGGAGCAGTGGCTCGAATCCGAAGGTCGTCAATGAGCATCAGAGATCATGTCCGCCCGCCGTCGGGTCTTTGCACGGCCATCGTCGTGCTTGCCGCGATCGGCCTGCTGGCGCCGGTCGCGACGGCGCAACAGCCGTCGGCCGATTCGCCCGCGACGCCCCTGTCGTTCAGCGAGGCTTCCAAGCGGATGCGCGACTCGCACCAGGCCCTGCAGGCCATCGACAAGGAGCGCGCGCAGCGTGAGGAGGAGCGGAAGGCCACCCGGTCTCTCTACTGGCCGAAAGTCGACGCCAACGCACGCTACACCCGCATCGATCGACCGATTGAAATCGACCTCGATCCCATCCGCCAGGTGATCCTCACGCTGCACCCGCAGGTGCCCGCCTCGCGCATCCCGCCGTTCGTCGAGCGGGTGCAGGACAAGTCGTTCTGGACGGCGGATGTCCGCGCGACGTGGCCCATCTACACGGGCGGCAAGGTCACGGCCGCGAACCGCGCCGCCGAAGCGCAGGTGAAGGACGTCGAGCAAGAGCGGCGGTTGGCCGAAGAGTCGCTGACGAGCGAGTTGGTGCGGCGGTATTTCGGCCTCCGCCTCGCGACGAGCGCGAGAGACGTGCGCGCGCAGGTGCTGGCCGGTCTCGATCGGCATCTCCACGAGGCGAAGCGGCTCGAAGAGGAAGGCATGATCTCACGCGCCGAACGGCTGCACGCCGAGGTCGCGCGCGCCGACGCCGATCGACAGTTGAAGCGGGCCGAACAGGACGTCGCCATCACCCGGGCCGGCCTGGCCAATATCCTCTCGCTGGAACAAGCAGGCGACCCGACTTCCCCGCTCTTTCTGGCACCGGACCTCGAGAGCCTCGATGGGTTCCAGCGCCAAGCCCAGGAGAAACATCCCGCGTTCGGTCGCTTCGCCGCCCAACACCAGCTCGCCGACCAGGCCCTCGGGGCCGAGCGCGGCCGCCTTCTCCCGGATGTCTACCTCTTCGGGATGCGCGAGCTGCACACCGGGGACCTGACCATTCTCGACCCGAAGTGGGCTGCCGGCATCGGCGCGACGGTGACGCTCTTCGACGGGTTCGACCGGTCGCACCGCGTGGCTGCCGCGAAGCTCCAGCAGCAGCGCGTCACCGACCTCGAGCAGCGCACCCGCCGCGACATCGCCACGCTGGTCGAGAAGCGATACCGCGAGGTGGCCAAGGCCCGCGAGCAGTTTACCGCGCTTCGAAGCGCACTCGAACTGGGCGAAGAGAACCTACGCGTGCGGACCCGGGCGTTCGAGGAGGGCTTCGCCACGTCGATCGAGGTCGTGGATGCGCGCCTCTCGCTCTCGCGCGTCCAGCTCGAGCGGCTCGCCGCGGCGTACGACGTCGATGTCGCGCTCGCCGACCTGCTCGAGGCGAGCGGCCAGAGCGATCGGTTCGAGCAGTTCCTGGCGGCCGGCACACCCGTCACGCAGATCGGCAACTGATCACACGAGCCGGCCTGGAGGCCGGCGCTGTCGATTGGCCGGCCACCTGGCCGGTGCCATGAGAGCGCACAGACATGAAAGCACTTCGAATCATCCTCACGCTCCTCGTCGTTCTCACCGTCGTTGCCGGTCTTTGGCGATGGGCGTGGAAGCTGTCGCAGCCATTGCCGGAGGTCTTGCAGGGCCAGATGGAGGCGACGGTCGTCAATGTGTCCGCGAAGATCCCCGGCCGCGTCTCCTCCATCCTCGTTCGGGAAGGCCAGACCGTCCGGAAAGCGGACCCGCTCGTGACGCTCGAGAGTCCTGAAATCCAGGCCAGGCTCGATCAGGCCGAGGCGGCCCGCCAGGCGGCGTCCGCGCAGCGAGACAAGGCATTCAACGGCGCGCGCGAGGAGGAAATCCGCCAGGCGGAGAACATGTGGGAGCGGGCACAGCATGGGACCGAACTCGCTGAGAAGACGTTCCGCAGGGTTGACCGGCTGAACAAGGACGGCGTCGTCCCGGCCCAGCGGCGCGACGAGGCCGAGGCGCAGCTGAAGACGGCGCGCGACGCCGAGGCCGTCGCGAAGGCCGCCTACGACATGGCGGCGAGCGGCGCACGCGCGGAAGACAAAGCCACAGCCACCGCGCTCGTCAGCCGGGCACGTGGCGCCATCTCCGAGGTGCAGGCGTACCTCGGCGAAACGAAGGTGTCGGCGCCAATTGCCGGCGAGGTCTACAAGCGGAACGCGGAACCCGGCGAGATCGTCGCCGCCGGCTACCCGATTCTCACCATCCTCGACCCGACCGACACGTGGGCCACGTTCCAGCTCCGCGAGGACAAGCTGGCGGGCCTGAAGATCGGCGGCCACCTGACGGTGCGCGTCCCCGCCCTCTCCGATCGCCGGGTCGAACTGCAGGTGTCCTACGTCGCACCAGCCGGCGACTTCGCGACGTGGCGTGCGACGAACGCGCAGGGCGGTTTCGACCTCAAGACCTTCGAGGTTCGGGCGCGACCGCTGCAGGCCGTCGACGGGCTCCGGCCAGGCATGAGCGTCATCCTCGTGAACAGCGCCGGGCGGTGAGCATGGCCATCTTTGCAGCTCGAACGGGCGGCGTGTTCCGCGTCACGAAACGCGAGTTCGGCCGGATCTTCGCGAGCTGGTACTACCTCATCCTCCTCGTCGTGCTGCCGATTGCGTCGTTCGCGATCCTGTGGACGATCTTCGGCGACGGCGTGCCACGGGATCTCCCCCTGGCGGTCGTCGATCAGGATCACTCGGCTCTGTCCCGGCAGCTCACGCGAATGGTGGATGCGACACCAAGCCTCAGCGTCGCCGTTCAGGTCCCGGACCTCGAGGCTGCCCGCTCGCTGATTCTTCGAAACAAGGTCTACGGCTTCATCGTCATCCCGTCGGACATGGAGCGCGATGTTCGGCGCGGCGAGGCGCCGGCGGTGGTCGCGTACTACAACGCGCAACTACTGCTGCCCGCGAGTCTCATCCGCCGCGATCTTCGGATGGCCGTCGGCACGCTCTCGGCCGTGGCAGAACTGAAGGTGCGGGAGGCTCATGGCGAGCCGCCGCGCGCGGCAATGGCGCACCTCGAGCCGATCCGCCTCGACTACCACACGCTCTTCAACCCGCAACTGAGCTACCTGTACTACCTGGTCGCCGCGCTCCTGCCGACGATGCTGCAGATCTTCGTGACCGTCGGCACGGTGCACGCTCTCGGCGTGGAGCTGAAGGAAGGAACGGCCGGCGCGTGGATGGAGGCCGCCGGTGGAAGCGCGTGGCGCGCGGTCGTCGGAAAGCTCCTGCCGTACACGGCGCATTTCAGCGTCCTCAGCCTGTTCATGCTCGTCGTGCTGTTCCGCTACATGGGAGTGCCGATGCGCGGCAGCATGCAGGTGATCGTCGCCGGCACGCTGCTGTTCGTGCTCGCCTACCAAGCGGTTGCCCTGCTGGTTGTGGCCTGGATTGCGAATCTTCGCTTCGCCACGAGCGTTGCGGCCTTCTATTGCACCCCCGCGTTTGCTTTCGTCGGCATCACGTTCCCCACGATGGCGATGCCCGTGCTCGGGCGTGTGTGGGGCGCCGTCCTGCCGCTGACGCACTACCTGAAGATCCTCGTGGACCAGGCCATGCGCGGTACAGCGCCGGCCAATTCCATGGCCTCGCTCGGCGCGCTGCTCGTGTTCGTCTGCGTCGCCCCACTCATCTCCGTCTGGCGCATGGGCGAGGTTGCCCGCGATCCGCGCCACTGGGGGCGCCTGTGACGTCCTTCTTTCGCGCCATCCTCGACGAATACCGGCGCATCTTCCTCGACGCGGGTGCGGTGCTGGTCTTGGTGGCCGCGCTGGTGCTCTACGCGTTCTTCTATCCGATTCCCTACCTGCCGGAAGTGCTCAAGCACGTGCCGGTCGTCGTGGTCGATCTCGACCAGAGCGAGTTGAGCCGAAAGCTCGTGCGCATGATCGACGCGCACGAACTGACGCACGTGGCGGCGGACGCCAGGAGCCTCTGCGAGGCCGAGGACATCGTTCGCGCCGGAAAGGCCGACGGCGTACTGGTGATTCCCCAGCAATTCGAGCGCAAGGTGCGGCGGGGCGACCAGGCGCAGGTTGCCGCCTACGCGGACGCCAGTTACTTCCTGGTCTATCGGCAGGTGCTGACGGGAGCGCTCGAGGCGACGGGTACCCTGTCGGCTGGCATCGAGATCCGCCGCCTGCAGGCGACGGGCATGCCGATCGACCAGGCGATGAAGGCGCGGGATCCACTACCGCTGACGATGAGGCCGCTGTTCAACCCGACGGAGGGCTACGGCACCTACATCGTGCCGGCCGTGCTCGTGCTGATCCTGCAACAGACGTTGTTGGTGGGAATCGGGCTCGTGGGCGGAACCGAGCGTGAGCGGGGGGGGAAACACGGGCGGGACGCCCGTGCCGCTCGACAGGACGGAGTGGGACGGGCGTCCGGCCCGTCTGGAAGCGCGCTCTCAATCCTTCTCGGCAAGGCAGTCGCCTACTTCGCGCTCTATCTCGTCCACTCGCTCTTCTACTTCGGCATCGTCTACAAGTTGTTCGGGTTCCAGCAACGGGCCGACGCGCTGACGCTCCTGTGGTTCGTCACGCCGTTCCTGCTGTCGGTGATCTTCCTGGGCCTCACCACGCGAGTGCTGTTCCGGTCGAGAGAGATGGCCCTCCAGGTGCTGCTGTTCACGTCGCTCCCCGCATTGTTCCTCGCGGGCTTTTCGTGGCCGGTCGAAGCGCTCCCCCGCTGGCTGGCCACGTGTGCAGACGCCCTGCCCAGTACCACGGGCATCGCCGGATTCCTGCGGCTCACGCAGATGGGCGCGGTGCTGTCGGACGTGCGGGACGAGTGGCTCACGCTGTGGGTGCTGTGCGGCGCCTACTTCGTCCTGGCGTGGATCACGCAGTGGTGGAGTCTCCGCGCGCCGATCGCCTGGCGGCGGCCTCTTCAAGGCACCGACTGATGGCTTCTGCAATCGCGAGCGCGGTCACCGGCTTGGGAATGTAGCCGTTCATGCCGGCGGCCAGACAATGCTCACGGTCGCCCTGCATCGCGTTGGCGGTCAGCGCAACGATCGGAATGATGCCGACGGGAGCGGGCAGCTTTCGAATCTCCCGGGCGGCTTCATATCCATCCATGTCCGGCATCTGGCAGTCCATCAACACCACGTCGTAGGGGTTGGCCTGAACCTCGTTCAGCGCTTCCCTGCCCGTCCGGACGGCGTGTCCCTGGAATCCGATCTTCAGCAGCATGGCGAGGGCCACGCGCTGGTTGACCGGGTTGTCCTCCGCCAGCAGCACGCGCACGCGCTTTCGCTGCGCTTCGGACTCGGCCAGCGTGTGGCGCGTGATGATCGGCTGGCGCCCGTCTGACTGCGGCTGCGCCTGGCGGCCGAGGGCGAGAGCCAGGCAGTCGTGCAGATGCCGGCGGCGGATCGGCTTGGTCAGGTACGCCGAGAAGCCGGCATCTTCGAGCGCTCGGGCCTCGCCCTTCTGCCCGAGCGAGGTCATCATGACGAGCGCCGTGCGCGCCGTGATCGGATCCGCCTTGATCCGCCGTCCCAGCTCGAGGCCGCTGGTCTCGGACAGCAGCATGTCGACAATCGCCGCGTCGAAGGGAGTCCCTGCCTCGGCCGCGCCGCGCAGCAGCGCCCACGCCTCATCGGCATCTCCCGCCTCCACCGCGTGACATCCCCATGCCGCGAGCAACCGCATCACGAGCAGCCGATTCGTCGCGTAGTCGTCGATGACGAGCACGCGCGCGCCCGACAGGCCCGCGGGCGGCTCGGCAACCCGCATCGATCTGGCCGACTGCTTGTCGAAAGTCGCAGTGAACCAGAACGTCGACCCACGGCCCTCCGCGCTCTCCGCGCCAATCCGGCCCTGCATCAACTCGACGAGCTGTTTCGAGATGGCGAGGCCGAGACCGGTGCCGCCGTACCGGCGGGTCGTCGACCCATCCACTTGCGTGAACGGATTGAACAGGAATGCGAGGCGGTCGGCCGGGATGCCGATGCCGGTGTCGGTCACCGAGAAGCGAATCACGACGCACTCATCGTCGTCACGCTCGAGGTCGGCGCGGAGGACGACCTCGCCGGCGTCGGTGAACTTCACCGCGTTGCCGGCCAGGTTCACGAGCACCTGACGGAGGCGTCCCGGATCGCCACATAACAGGTTCGGGATGTCCTGGGCCACCAGGCAGGTGATGCGGATCCCTTTCTCGTGAGCCTTCGGCGAGAGGAGTTCGGCCGTGTTCTCGAGCGTGACCTGCAGATCGAAGTCGATGTGCTCGAGTTCGAGTCGCCGCGCTTCGATCTTCGAGAAGTCGAGGATGTCGTTGATGAGGGCCAGCAGCGCATCGGCGCTCACGTGCACGATGTCCGCGTACTGCTGCTGCTCGGCTGTCAGTCCCGTGTCTGACAGCAGGTCGATCATGCCGATCACGCCGTTCATCGGCGTCCGGATCTCGTGGCTCATGTTCGCCAGGAACTCGCTCTTGGCGATGCTGGCCTGCTCGGCTTCGCGGGCGAGTCGCTGCGCCTCGAGCGTCGCCTCCTGGAGACGCCGGTTCGTCAGTTCCACTTCGAGTTCCGCCCGGTGCCGCCGCGTGATGTCCCGGCTGACGCCCACCAGTCCGACGATCCGTCCCTCGGCGTCGGCGAGCGGGGCCTTGGTCACCAGCAGGTAGGCCGGCGATCCGTCGAGGTAGACGCTCACTTCGTCGCGGTTCACGATCGGCTGCCCGGTGTCGAGCACCTGCTGGTCGTCGGCCAGCGAGCGCTCGGCGATCACGGCCGGCCGGAAGTCCGCATCCGTCTTCCCCAGCACCTCCTCCTGGGTCAGTGCGCCGAGCGCGGCGATGTGCGCCGAATTGTTGAGGATGAACCGGCTGTGCGTGTCCTTGACGTAGATGCGATCGGGCAGGGTGTTGACGAGCGAGCGCAGCAGGTTGCGCTCGGCGGCGAGGCTGGCCTCTGCGCGCTTCTGCGCCGTGATGTCCCGCCAGGTCACGAACAGCGCCGCGTCGTCACCGAGCGCAACACGTACGAGGACGACATCCGCCCAGAACTCGGACCCGTCCGGGCGGAGGTACAGCCACTCGCCCTGGCCAGCGCCTGTGGCCAACGCCTCGGCGAACATGATCCTCGCCCGGTCCGCCGATGCGCAGCCGTCGGGTTGAAGTGCGGGCGAGAGATCGTGTGCCGCGCGGCCCGCGATCGCATCGTGTGGTCGGCCGGCGAGGGCGACGGCGGCGGCGTTGCAATCCACGAACGCCAGATCGCGGACGAGGAGGCATGGCTGCGGCGAAGCGAGAAACAGGGCGTGCAGTGCCTGTTCGCCGGCCCACAACGCGGCGGTTGGACCTGATTGTTGGACGATTTCCATCGGCGGCACTCAGTTGGAGACACCGGCAGGTGCACAGACCACCAGCCGCCGCCATTGTACAGGTCGGCGGCCGATCGTCCAGACAGAACTTGCAGGGCCGAGACTCCGGGGCCAGGCTTCGCACTCGCGCTGCGCACGGCAGCGCCTACACGCCTCAGGTGCCGCCGAAACCGATCGTGACCTTGTCACCGTCCACGATGACGGGAACGTCGCGGCTCCCTTTGGTGAAGGTGAGCATGCGATCGAGCGATGCACGATCCTTCTTGACGTTGACGTACTCGAACGGGACGTGCCGCCGACTGAAGTCATCACGGGCGGCTTGCGTGTAGGGTCAGGTGTCCTTCCCGAAGATGTAGACCATGATGTCCTCCCGCATGTTCGCCACCCCTGTCGCGGGCGCGGGTGGCGTCGCTACCACTTTGTGGCAGTGGCCACCGGGTCCGGGCCCTGCCTCGCCTGGTGAAGGCCGCCGATGCTCACCGCGAACGCCGCCACCATGAGCGCCGCAGAGCTGAGGTATGGCGATGTCATGCCCCAGCGATCGAAGAGGAAGCCGCTCCAGGCCGGTCCGAGAATCCGCGCGAGGCTCGCGAGCCCTTGCGACAAACCGAGGATTCCGCCCTGATCTTCAGGGTCGGACGCTCGAGAGATCAGCGACGTCAGCGCGGGGCTGTTGAGGCCCATCCCGAACGCGAGGATTCCATTGGCGACGAAGAGGGCCGGGACCGAGCGCGAGAAGGCAATCGACGCGAGTCCGGTCGCCTGGCAGAGGATGCCCACAGGCACCAGCCGCCGCTCACCGAATCGGCGAACGAGGCGTCCCACCAGGCCGCCCTGCACGAACGACAGCACGATGCCCACGTAGGCGAACAGGTAGCCGATGGTCTCTTCGTTGAAGCGGAACCGCCGTTCGGCGAACAGGGCGAACGTCGTCTCGAAGCCGGAGAACGCCGCAACGACCGTGAAGTAGATGAGCATCAGCGCCGGAAGCGTCGGCCGAGTCAATGCCTTCCTCAGTGCGTCGAGCCGCGAGGTTGACACCCTCGCCGTGGCCGGGATGTGGGCCGGCCGAGACTCGGACAAGAGGAACCACGCGGCCGCGAAGTTCACGAGCGCCAGCGCCGAGGCGAACAGCGGCGGCGCCATGTGGCCCCAGCGGCTGAGAACGCCCCCTATCGCCGGGCCGAAGATGAAGCCCAGCCCGAACGCCGCGCCGACGAGACCCATGCCCTTCGCGCGGTTCTCGGGCGTCGTGATGTCGGCGATGTACGCCTGGGCCGTCGAGACCGTCGCCCCGGCGATCCCCGCGAAGATCCTCGACACGAACAGCAGCGGCAGCGAGCCCGCCAGGCCGAATACCAGGTACGATCCGAACGAGCCGAACAGGCCCAGCAGCAGGATGGGCCGTCTGCCGACACGGTCCGACAGCCGCCCCCAGATCGGCATGAAGATGAACTGCATCAGCGAGAAGGACGCCGACAGCATCGCCACCGTCTGCGCGCTCCCGCCGAATCGCTCGGCGTAGAACGGCAGCAACGGGATGATGATCCCGAAGCCGAGCAGGTCGATGAAGACCGTGAGGAAGATGATCGCGAGTGGGGACAAGCGGCTCACCTAGTCGTCATTCGCCCAGAATTTCGCGTACTCGTCCAGGAAGCACAGGGTGTCGAACGACTTCATCTTGTCGATGAACAGCACGCCGTCGAGATGATCGATCTCGTGCTGAGCGACACGCGCCGGGTAGCCCCTCAGCTCCAGTTCGACGCGGTTGCCACGGCGGTCGAGCGCCCGCACCTCGACACGGGTGGGCCGCACGACCTTCCCGCGGAGTCTCGGAAGGCTCAGACACCCCTCCCAGTCCTCCGCGGTCTCCTTGCCGATCGGCGTGACCTCCGGATTCACCACGGGCAGCACGCGGATCGACCGATCCTCGTCCTGACCTTCTTCGATCCCGATGATCGCCAGTCTCAGTCCCTCGTGCACCTGCGGCGCCGCGAGGCCGATCCCGTCGTACTCCCTCATCGTCTCGATCAGATCGTCCACGAGTTTCTGGAACGCCGGCGACTTGAACTCGGATGCGTCAACCTTGCGCGCAACCTGCCGCAGCACGGGGTGTCCCATGCGCGCAATCTTCAGAATGGACATATCCGCTAATTATACAAGGCTATGTCGACACGAGACGATCAACATCGTTTTCGTTTCTGCCCGGTGTGTGGCGCCCCCGCCGCACTGCGCCGGCTGAAGGCTGGCGAGCCCGAGCGGCTCGTGTGCCCCACCTGCGGTTTCATCCACTACTTCGACCCCAAGCCGGCCGTTGGCACGATCATCGCGCTCGAGGGCGGCAAGATCCTGCTCGTCAGGCGGGCGATCGAGCCGGGCTATGGCCCCTGGGTTTTCCCCGGCGGACGCCGGTCGTGGTGGTGAACGCCGCGACAATCACAGGTGGCGTCATGGCTATCGACCAGGAATCTCTCGAGGCGCGGGGGGGAATTCGAAGTGCTCGAGTTCCGCCGCGGCAGCGGCCTTCGACACGAGCTCCTCGATCGGCAAGACCCGTTCGGCCTCCTCGACCGCCCAGCGCGTGGCGCGCGTGGCCGGGTGCTTGGGCGTGAACAACTGGCAGCAATCCTGGTCGGGCACGATCGAGATGTCGTACGAGCCGATGCGCTGCGCCTGCGCGACAATCTCTTCCTTGTCCATGCCGACGAGCGGCCGCAGCACCGGCAAAGTCGTCGCCGAAGCGATCACCGCCATGTTCTCGAGGGTCTGCGACGCGACCTGGCCAATCACCTCGCCAGTCACCAGCGCGCCCGCACCGTGCTGGCGGGCGATCCGATCCGCGATGCGCATCATCAGCCGGCGGTAGACCACGACGCGCAGCGGCGACGGGACCGACAACACCACCTGGCGCTGGATCTCGCCGAACGCCACCATGAAGAGCCGGCTCCGCAACTGGTAGCCCGTGAGCAACCCGGCCAGCTCGCGCACCTTCTCCTGCGACGCGCGCGACAGGAACGGGTAGCTGTGGAAGTGGACGAGCATGACGCTGCAGCCCCGCTTCATCATCCGCCATGCGGCGACCGGTGAATCGATTCCGCCCGAGAGCAGACAGGCCACGCGTCCGCTCACGCCCGTCGGCAGGCCGCCGGCCCCCCGGTCTTTCGCGAAGAAATAGAATGCGTGATCGGCCAGCATCTCGACGGTAATCGTCAATGCGGGATCGCCGAGATCGACGCGCCACCCCTTGGCCAGCTTGATCCGCCCGCCGATCTCCCGTTCGGCGTCGGGCGACTTCATCGGGAACCGCTTGTCGGACCTTTTCACGCTCACGCGGAACGACGGCGTCTCGGTGTCGCCGAGGTCGTGCAGGATGGCCGCCGCAATCTGGTCGATGTCGAGCGACGCGCGCGCCGCCCGCGAGAAGTTCGCGATGCCGAACACCCGGGCGAGGCGTTCTTTCACCTGTTCGTAGCTGGACCCGGGACCGAGGACGAGTTCGATGCGCCCCATCAGGGGGCGAACGGCGCGGACGTCGAGGTCGGAGGTCGCGGTGCGGAGATTCTGGACGAGGCGCGCGATGAACCACGGACGGTTCCGCCCCTTGAGCGCAATCTCCTGGTAGTGGACAACGATGGAAGTCATCCCTGAGAGCATACAGCCTGCGCGGCCTGGTGTCCGCTCAGGACGGCTCCTTCGATGGAGGCCGGGAGCTCGGTGTCGACCCAATCGCCGGCGAGCCACAGCCCCGATATCGGCGTGCGCGTGACCGGGCGCGGCGGCTGGCTCGGGGCCAGGGAGAACGTGGCCCGCCGTTCGCGGACGACCACGCTGCGAAGCACGGCGGCCGCGCGCGCAGACGGAAACGCGGCGACGAGTTCCTCATGGGCGCGCTGCGCCAGGGCGTCGTTCGATTCGGCGACAACAGACGCCGCGCCGCTCGACACGAACGACAGGTGCGAGGCGGAATCGCCGAGCACCTGCCGCTTGTCGAACACCCACTGGAACGTCCGGCCCGGGAGTCCGACGAATTCTCCGGGCAGCACCGGGCGATCCAGCCAGAGGTTGACGGTGACGATCGGCGAGGCCGTGACCGCACGCGCAGCCGACAGCAGCGTGTCGAGAGGGGCCACCTCGCCTGTGAAGAGCTCCGGGAGCGCGAACCAGGGCACTGCGACAACGACTGCCGGTGCGCACGTCCGGTCGGCGCGCACGTCCACGCCGACGACCCGGCCCGCCTCGACGGCGACTTTCGCGGGACTCGACACCCGCACCGTGCCTCCCCGACCTTCGACGAACCGGCGCGCGGGTTCGGCGTACATCGCAGTCAACGGCCGTAGCGGGACAGCCACCGCAGCGTCGCGCGGGTCCGGGCCGAGCATCCGGGCGAGCACCCTGACAAACGGCGGTGCGGCCGCCTCGCTGATGGGTTGGTTGAGCGCCGCCAGGCCGAGTGGCTCCCAGAGCATGTCGCGCAGCCGGCGTGCCTGTCCGTTCCGGATCAACCAGTTCTCGACCGTCTCGCCACCTGATGCCGGCAGCCAGCCCTTGCCCGTCCTGAGAAACCGCTGCGTGCGACGAATCGGCGCGGCAAGATTGAATGCCGAGAGGCGGTCGCGCCAGCCCAGGGCCTCCCACTCGAGCAGGCCGCCAAGCAAGTGGAGCGGCGATGGCAGGGTCGGACAGACCAACACGCTCATCCGCCCCGACTCATCAACGAATGGGACCTCGAGACTCGACTGAACTCGCACGAGGTCCCGTGCGCCCACGAGGTCCAGGAACGCGAACGTCTCGTGGTAGCAGCCAAGCATCAGGTGCTGGCCGTTGTCCACCTCTTCGCCAGTCGCCGCGTCGACGAAGGTCGACGCGCGTCCACCAAGCGTGGCGCGCGATTCGAGCACCAGCACGCGAGCCCCGCCATCAGCCAGCGCGGCCGCGCAGCTGAGGCCGGCAAAGCCGGCGCCGATCACGATGACGTCGTAGGAGTGATCAGTCACGGCACTTGGCGTCGTCGTGTTTCCATGCCCTCGGCGGCCCTACCCTTCGACCCAGTTGTGTTGACCAGCGTCTCGCGCAGGGAACGCCCGTTTCACAGGGTGCGCAGGGCGCGAAGCATGGTACACACACGTGAGCTCAGGGTTTAGAGGCCCAGCATCGCGCGGATCCACAAGGTCGCTGCAATCACTGCCCGACGGGGCCTGGGAACGCGGATCTTGCCGGAGAAGACATCGTAGCCGGACGCTTCGACCCGATCCAGGATCGCGCGGTAGATCCCGCCCATGATCCGGGCGGCGACCATTCGGCGCCGGTCGTGGCGAGGCAACTCTCGCTCGGCCGTTTCGTAGTAGTGGCGGGCGCGCTGGCTCTCATAGCGCAGCAGTTCACGCACCCCGGCCCCGCTGAGGCCTTTCTCCAGATCGGCTTCGGTGCACCGGAACCGCGCCAGATCCTCGAGCGGCAGGTAGATCCGGCCGCGCGACCGGTCGGTCTCCACGTCGCGGATGATGTTCGTCAACTGCAGCGCGATGCCGAGATCCACCGCGTACTGACGCGTGCCCGGTTCGCGGTAGCCGAAGATCTCGATGCACAAGAGGCCGACAGCAGACGCCACGTGCAGACAGTACTCGCGCAGGTCGTCGAACGTGCGATACCTCGTCCGCTCGAGATCCATCGCAACGCCATCGATCACCGCTTCGAACGACTCGCGCGGCAGGCCGAACCTGGCAATGAACGGCACCAGCGCGCGCCCCTGCCGCGTTTCGGGCGTGCCGGCGCCGTAGCTCGCGGCCAACTCCCGACGCCACCGCGCCAACTGGGCGCGCCCGCTCCCCTCGTCGTCCGGCGCCAGACCTGCGGGCGCTTCGTCCACCGCATCGTCCACCGCGCGGCAGAAATCCCATACGGCGACAATGGCGTGGCGCTTCTCGGCGGGAAGCACGAGGAAGGAGTAATAGAAGTTGGTGTCGCGACCACTCATCGGGTCCGCCACGTGAGCGCCTGCCAGAGCAGCGCAGGGACGTCTGTCGCTCCGAGCGTGGGCCGTTGATGGAAGACGTCGAAGTCGTTGCGCACGATCCGCGAGAGTATCCGCCGGCCCCCCAGCCACGTGAGCCGCAGTTCGAGGCCGAGCCGGCCGCCAACGCGGTCGCACACGAGCCTGCCGTCGTCGAACAGCGTGGCCGTGCGATCGGCCGCCGCTGCAAGCGCGCGTTGCCACTCCGGCGTGAGATGCCCGTCATCGAGATCCGAGAAATCGGCGTGGGCGCGCCGACACTCGTCGAGCGGCATGTAGAACCGACCCCTGCGCCAGTCGCGCTCGACGTCCTGCCAGAAGTTCGTCAACTGGAGCGCCGAGCAGACCGCATCCGACGAGCGATCGAGCGATTCGTCCTCATGCCCGGCTATCCGCAGGACGAGCCGGCCGACCGGGTTCGCCGATCGTCGGCAGTAGTCGAGCAGTTCGTCCCACGTCCGATACCGCACGGTTGCCACGTCCTGCCGGAAAGCACTCAGCAGATCCTCGAACAACTGGAGCGGCAGCCGGCACTCGCGGATTGTACAGCCGAGCGCGGTGAAGATGTCGTTGGTTTCCGCCGGCAATTCGGCCGGGCCGTCGGACTCGGGCGTGGATACGGTGGGCCCACAGCCTCGCAGGCGCCCGAGCCAGGCGTCGAGTAGTGCGAACCGTTCCGCCGCGGTCCGTTGCCCCTCGTCGGCAAAGTCGTCCGCCACACGAGCGAAGGCATAGACCGCTGCCACGTGCGGCCGCATCCGCGCGGGCAGCAGGCGGGACGCCACGGGGAAGTTCTCGTAGTGCTCGCGCGCGAACCTGGCGCACGTCGCGTAGGCCCTGTCCGGCCGATCGGCCGCGGGCGAAGGCGTCACCATTCGACTTCTGGAACACCAGCACGCCGGTTCACGGCGCGGGCCAGTACGAAGAGGAAGTCCGACAGCCGGTTCACATAGGCCAGGAGTCGGGGCTCAACCGAGTCGGCGCCGAGCGCGACGATGCGCCGTTCGGCACGGCGGCAGATCGTGCGGGCCACGTGGAGATGCGCACCGGGCGGCGAGCCGCCGGGAAGAATGAAGCGCCGCAACGCCTCGAGTTCGGACTCGAGGCGATCGATCCACGCCTCGAGGCGGGCAATGTCGGTGTCGGCGATCGCGGCCTTGTCCACACGCTCGGCAATGTGTCGCTCGGGGTCGGCGAGCCGCCCGCCGACCGCAAACAGATCCCGCTGGACGGCCTGCAGCATCGCGGCCAGGTCGGCGTCTATCCCTTCGGCCAGGACGACGCCCACTGCCGCGTTCAGCTCGTCAATCTCACCGTACGCGTCCACGCGGAGCGCCGCTTTGGACACCCGGCGGCCGTCGAACAACGCCGTTTCGCCGCCGTCCCCGGTGCGCGTGTAGATCTTCACAGGGGGATTCTACAGGGAGAAACGGGAAAAGTGCTATGTGCGCGGGAAGGTGCCTGGGGTGACGGCCGATGGCGTCAGCGAGGATAATCAGGATCAAGGAGGAAAGGAGGAAGGATGAAGTAGGAAGGATGAAGGATGAAGTAGGAAGGAGGAGGGCGGACGGATGAAGAAAGTGCCCGCGCTGCCCGCGGCGGGTGCCAGGCAGCGGTTTCGGCGGCGGCTGCTGGGATGGTACGACGTGCACGGCCGCGATCTGCCCTGGCGAAAGGCCGATACTCCGTACCAGATCCTCGTATCGGAGATTATGCTCCAGCAGACGCAGGTCGACCGCGTGCTGCCCAAGTACCACGAATGGCTCGGGCGGTTTCCGTCCCTTGCCGCGCTCGCCGACGCCTCCGTCGAAGATGCGGTGAAGACGTGGTACCCGCTCGGCTACAACATCCGCCCGCGGCGCCTGCATTCGATCGCTCGAGAAGCGGTCGCTCGATACGGAGGCGAACTGCCGGCAGATGAGGAGACCCTGCTGCAGTTCAAGGGTATCGGACGTTACACCGCCGGCGCCATCCGGAGCTTCGCGTTCGGCCAGCGCTCGGCCATTCTCGACACCAACGTCGCGCGCGTGCTGTTTCGTGTGTTCGTCGGAAACGGCGATCTCAAGGCGCACGCGATGCGGAACCGGCTCTGGGATATCTCGCGCGCGCTGCTGCCGCACAAGCGCGTGTTCGACTTCAACCAGGCCTTGATGGATCTGGGCGCCATGGTGTGCGTGGCCCGAAAGCCAAGGTGCAGCCTGTGCCCGATGGCGGCGTTCTGCAAGAGCAGGTTGTAGGGACCAGGGGACAATGCCGACGATTGTGACCGCCGCCGTTGTCGAACGGGACGGGCGCCTGCTCGTGGCGCGGCGCGTCACGGGCTCGCACCTGGCCGGATGCTGGGAGTTCCCTGGCGGCAAGTGCGAACCGGGGGAGACAGCCGAGGAGGCGCTGGCCCGCGAGTTGGTCGAGGAACTCGGCGTGGCGGCCGCGATCGGCGAGGAAATCTACCGCACGACCTACGCCTACGACGACCGTGTGCTCGACCTGCGCTTCTTCTCCTGCCGCATCGACGGTGACCCGCAACCGCTGCTCGGCCAGGAGATTCGGTGGGTGACGCGCTCCGAGCTCCCCACGCTCTCGTTCCCCCCCGCCGACACGGAACTCGTCGCGCGGCTCGCCTCGGATTGGCGGGTCTGAAAGCCAGCCAGCCTCCGCGCCCGAGCGGCCTGCCGCCATCTCAGGAGTCGCTACTCCTGGCGGACGAATGGCAGTGTCGCGACGCGAGCCGTCAACCGCTGGTCGCCACGTGCGATGACGACCGACGTGCCGGGTTCGATGAAGTCTCGGTGCACGTACGCGAGCGCGATCGGCTGCCCGACGAGCGGCGACACGCACGCGCTGGTCACCCGGCCCGCGTCACGATCGCCTGCCCGTAGCGCATCCCCCCGCGCGGGCAGATCCGCCCCATCGACCAGCAGGCCCACGAGCCTCCTCGCCACGCGCCCGTGGCCGCGGTGCAGGACGCGGATGACGACTTCCTGTCCCGGATAGCATCCCTTCGTGAAGCTGATCGCGCGGCCCTCAATCCCGGCCTCGAGCGGGATCGTCTCGGCGTCCAGGTCGATGCCAAATGCGGGACGGCCGGCCTCGATCCGCAGCGTCTCGGCAACCGCGGCGTCGCCCGGCGTCGCCCCCGCAGCGATCAGCGCGCGGTGCAGCGCCTCGACGTGCGGCCGCTCGATGTAGAGGTCGAAGCCTGGGGATCCCACCTCGGTCGACGCCGCGACGAGCACCATTTCTCCGCCATGCGTGGCCCGAGCATTCTGGAATTCGCGCCAGCCGCGCAACTCGGCTTCTCCGAGCGTCGCGGCGCCCGAACCACCGCCGTCGGCCAGCGACACCGCCACCACGTGCGCAGCCCTGGGGCCTACGACCGACAGTTCACCGAACGAGTCGGTGAGATTACCGAGCCGGACATCCTCGGCGAACACGAACTGGTCGAGCTTCTCGAGGATGGCCCCTGTCACCGACGGCTCCAGGTCCATCAGGATCAGGTCACCAAGTTCGAGCAGCCGCACATCCGCCATCATCCGGCCCTGGGGCGTCAGATAGGCCGCGTAGCACCCGCCGCCCGCCTGCAACGTGGCCACGTCGTTGGTCAGCATCGCGTGGAGATACGTGCGCCGGTCGTTCCCCGCGACCGCGATCTTGCCGCGCGCCGATCGGTCGAACACTGCCGCTGTCTCCCTGGCAGCCCGATACGCGTCACCTGTCTCCATTTCCCCCTCCCGACCATCGCCCGGCGACTGACGTCTTGATACTGTATGAGTCCGACCACCCGATGCTATGCTCTTGAAGCCATGCGTATTGCTCATTGTACCGTTGCACTGGTGCTTCTCGCATCGCTGACGTCCGCCGCCCAGAGCCCGACCGCAGCGGCCCCGCAGTCGGCAGAGTTCGCCATCTTCCTCAAGGGCGTTCCCATCGGCACCGACCAGGTGACGGTCACCCGAACGGCCGACGGGGTGAGCATTACCGGGTCGGAACGCCTCGGCGCACCAGTCAACATGACGATCCGCAAGGCCGAGATTCGGTACGACGGCAGCGGACACCCGCTCGAATGCCGGATCGAAGGCAGTCTCCGCGAACAACTGCTCATCATCCATACCGTGGTGTCAGGCACCACCGCCACGACCAACACGACGCAGGGCCAGGCCTCCGGTCAGAAGAATGACGAGATTGCAGCGGACGCCGTCCTGCTGCCGAATGCCTTTTTTGCGGGCTACGAGGGCTTGGCCGCGCGTCTCGTGTCGGCGAAACCCGGCGACGAGCTCAAGGCCTACATCCCGCCGCAAGCCCAGATCGGCGTTCAGATCCTCAGCGTGGCCGACGATCGCATCCGGACCACGGCCGGCGCACTGCAGGTGCGGCGCTACCGGCTGCGGTTCCTCAATCCGGGAAAGCCGAGCGAGGTCGAAATCTGGGCCGAGACGAGCGGCCGGCTGTTGCGGTTCAGTGTGATGAGCCAGGGTCTGGACGTCGTCCGCACCGATATCGCGTCGGTCGCCGCGCGCCGCGAGCCGGTGGCCCGCCCGAACGACGAGCAGGTGCGCGTCCCGGCCGATGGCTTCACGGTTGCCGGGACGTTGTCGAGGCCCGCGACCCAGCCCAGCCCGGGGTGGCGCTTCCCCGCGGTCGTCCTCGTCGGCAAGTTGGACGAAGGCGACCGGGAAGAGACGACGGGCGGTGTTCCGGTGTTCGGCCAACTCGCCTCCGCACTGGCGGACGCCGGCTTCCTGGTGATTCGGTATGACAAGCGCGGAATCGGCCAGAGCGGCGGGCGATCGGAAACGGCTACCGTGTCCGACTACGCCGAGGATCTGCGGGCAGTCGTCAAGTTCCTGAAGAACCGCAAGGACGTGCAGGACAATCGAATCGTCGTGCTGGGTTACGCGGAGGGCGCCGCCGTGGCGATGACCGCCGCGATGCGCGACAAGGAGATCAGAGCGCTGGTGCTCGTTGCCGCCGCCGGCAGGAGCGGCAGCGAGGCGATCCTCGACCAGCAGGTTCGCTCCCTCGCCGCGATGAACATCCCCGCGGCGGAAAAGCAGGCAAAGATCGGGCTACAGCGGAAGATTCATCTGGCGGCGCTGACCGGCAAGGGTTGGGAGGGCATCCCACCCGACGTGCGGCGACAGGCTGAGACTCCTTGGTTCCAGACGTTCCTGGCGTTCGACCCGGGGAAGCTCATGCCCAAACTGCGCCAGCCGATTCTCATTCTCCATGGTGAACGCGATCGCCAGATCGACCCGTCGAATGCCGACATCCTCGCCGCCATGGCCAGGGCGCGCAAGGGCGAAGCCGGCCTGGCCGTGACGCTCGTGAAGATTCCAGGGGTCAATCACCTGCTGCTGCCTGCGACCACCGGAGAATCTGACGAGTACGCCCAACTGGCGAACGCGCCGGTGAGCCCAGCCGTGGTGCCGGCGATCGACGCGTGGCTGAAATCACTCCGCTGAAGATCACTTTGGGCGTGATTTCGGTCTTTCGATCTTGTCAGGAGGAGTCGGCAGGATGTGGATCCTTCGAACGAAGGTCGGGTCCGACGATGAGGAGCGGGCGACGTTCCGCGTGATGCCGGGCTCGACGAAGACGATGGGGAGGGCGACGCGCGCGGATTTCATCCTCGATGCCGCGCTCGTGTCGCGCGTGCACTGCCGTTTCATCGCGGGCGATGCCGGCACGCTCGAAGTGGAGGACTTGAAGAGCACGAACGGCACGTTCGTGAACGACCGTCGGGTGAAGAGAGCCCCGCTCGAGGCCGGCGATCGCGTGAGGGTTGGGCGGATGGAACTGGTGGTGGAACGGAAGGCGGAGGCTTGACCTACCGCCCGCGCGTGCCGGTCAGGAACGGGTTCGTCCGTCGTTCCTGGCCGATCATCGTCTTCGGACCGTGTCCCGAGTAGACCTCCACGTCGTCGGCCAGCTTGAAGAGGACACCTCGAATCGAACCAATGAGCGTGTCATAGTCACCACCCGGCAGGTCCGTCCTTCCGATCGACCCGGCGAACAGCGTGTCCCCGACGAACACCTTCTTCCCGGCCTCGCCCGCGCGGCCGACGAGCAGGCACACGCCGCCGGGCGTGTGCCCCGGCGTGTGGAGCACTCGCACCTCGTACCGGCCGAAGGCGATGGGCGCCGACAGATCGTAGAACTGATCGACGGGCGGCGGCGGCTCGATCTCGAGGCCGAAGAACGCGGCCTGCTGTGGCGCCGCCTCATAAAGCGGTAGATCGTCGCGGTGAAGGCACACCGGCGCGTTGCAGGCTGCGCGGGCCCGCGCGGTGCCCGCCACGTGATCCACGTGGGCGTGCGTCAGGAGAATGTGCGTCACGCGCAACTGGTGCTCGTCGCGTACGCGCAGCAACTGCTCGATCTCGTCGCCGGGATCGATGATGACCGCCTCCCGGGTCTGCTGGCAGCCGAGCACGTAGCCGTTCTTGTAGAAGGGGGGCGAATCGCGGCTCTCGAGCAGCATGGCGATATGATACTAGATAGGCTCATGACACCAACACTCGTCGACGTCCAGGCAGCGCGCTCGCGGATCGCCGGGCGTGTCCGCCGGACGCCGCTCGTCCGCTCCGATTGGCTGTCCGACATCGGCGGCGGCGATGTCTTCCTCAAGCTCGAGTCGCTCCAGATCACCAACTCGTTCAAGGCCCGCGGCGCTCTGAACGCGCTGCTGGCGATCGTCGAGCACTCCAGCGCGGCCGCGGCGCCGACTGCCATCGTCACGGCGTCGGCGGGCAATCACGGCCGCGCCCTCGCGTGGGCGGCGCAACAGGTCGGGATACCGGTCGTGATCTACACCCCACGACGCGCGCCGGCAACCAAGCTCGACGCAATCCGACGCCATGGCGCCGACCTGCGAGCGGTGGCTGAGACCTACGAGGAATCCGAACGGCTCGCCAAGGAGCATGCGCGGGTGAGCGGTTGCCCGTTCATCTCCGCCTACAGCCATCCCGACCTCCTGGCCGCGATCGGAACGATTGCCCTCGAGGTCGTCGAGGATCTGCCAGGCGTCGATCAGGTGATCGTGCCGACGGGCGGCGGCGGCCTCCTCGCGGGACTGGCGGCCGCGCTCGATGCGGTCGCGCCGGCAACCGAGGTCGTCGGCGTCGAGGTCGAGGCATCGCATCCGTTCGCGGCATCGCTCGCCGCCGGACGGATCGTCGAGGTGGAGGTCGGACCGACGATCGCGGACGGCCTGGCGGGGAACATGGACCCGGACAACCTCGCATTCCCGATCGTGCAGGCGCTCGTCGATCGCATGGCGATCGTCGGTGAGCGCCAGCTCGAGGACGGCATCCGCGGCCTCGTGCATCACGAGCACCTGATTGCGGAAGGCGCGGGAATTGCTGGTGTGGCAGCGATCCTCGGTGGCGCGGTCTCAGCCTCCGGCCGTCGAACTGCCGTGGTCGTGTCCGGCGCCAATATCGACAGCCGGCGGCTCAGGACGATTCTCGAGGGCGCGGATTTCGCGTGACTGAGGACGTGACCATCGGGCTCACCGAGGTCACCGTGCGGGCTGTGCGGCGGGAGCGGCTGCGGGGGGAGACGGCAGGCGTCGGGCGATTTCGGCGCGGACTCTCTGCAGGCTCTGGTCCAACTCGGCTGTCGCTTGCTGTACGGGCGCCGATCCCGCCACCTTGTCCCACGGATACCACTGCCGCCGGAGGACGAGATTAAGACTGAAGACGGCGTGGCGTGTCCACAGGCGCAACGCGCGGTCGTCGGCCGCGGTCCTCGACAGGTAGTTGGCAGCCTGCGCGGCGTCACCGACGGCCGCGGCGGCCATGGCCGCGCACGGTAGCGTCACGGACAGAACGTTCGCGGCTGAGGCTTGGCTGAACACGGCATCCGCCGTCGTTCGACCTTGCTGTCTGGCGTTCGTGTCCCACTCGAGGCCCGCCAGCACCGCCCGGCCTTCGCAGTACGACGGGTACACCGTGACGAGGTCGGTCGCCTCCTTCCGCGCCTCCTCGGTGCGCGACGCGAGGCGGAGCGGAATCACGCGTCCGACGAGCCACACGATGGGGCTGGATTCGGTGGCTGGGTCGTCCGCGAGCAGTCTGACCGCGGAGTCGTACTGGTGCTGGAGAATCGCGAACCGGGCGCGCATCTGCGCCCACCAGGGCCGGTCCGGCCGCGCCGCCTGTCCCGCATTCACCGCCTGTTCGGCTTCCGGCAGGCGGTTGAGCAGTTCGAGCGCGGCTGCGATGTCGCGGTGGGTCGCGTCGATGCCGGGTTCGAGCGACAGCGAGTGGCGGTAGAACGACAGGGCACGCTCCGGATCCTGATCGAGAACGAGGTCGCCCGCGTGGTGCCACGCCTCGCCGGACGAGGGATCGAGCGCCAGCGCGCGAGAGAGCGCCGAGGCCGCGCCAACCGGCGTCGGCGCGGACAGCGCCGCGACGAGGTGAGCGCGCGGCATCTCCGGGTCCACGGCCAGCGCGGCGTCCGCCTGCTGCCGTGCTTCGTCTGCCGTATTGGCATCGACGCCGGCGTAGAAGTCGTCCAGGTACAGAGACTCCGAAAGCCCGACTCGGGCTTCCACCAGGCGGTGATCGAGTTGCAGCGCCTGCCGGTACAAGGCAACGGCCCTGCTGCGGTCACGGTGCGCGTTGGCGTCGCGCGCCTGCAGGTAGATGTCGTATGCTGCCGGGTCGATCTGCCGCGCCATCGCGGCCGCCCAGCGATTGCCGGTCGGCATCGGGAGCCGCAGTTGGTCGGCCACCTGCCGGGCAATCTCCGCCTGGACGCCGAACGCCTGCCGCGGCTCGCGTGACATCTCGTCGGACCAGATTGACCGACCGGTCACCGCGTCCACGAGTTGCACACTCACGCGCAGTGAGTACGGCCCGGGACGGACGGTTCCTTTCAGCACGACCGCCGCGTCGAGCCGCTTCGCCAGCGCTGCCGCGGAGGGCCCGGGCGCCTCGCGAATCGTCGTCCGGCCGACGACTCTGAGCCCGGAGACCTCGCCAAGACGGCCTGCGAGATCTTCAGAAAAGCCGTATCCGTAGTACGGCCGGCTCGTGTCGCCGGGAGGTGTCGAAAACGGCAGGACGACGACGACCGTGCGCGGCGCTGGAGGCTCTGGGAACACGAGGTGACGGATCGCAGTGCGGGCGTACCAGGCCGCCGCACCGAGCCCGCCAACAACGGCGAGGACGATGGCGGCGACGAGCAGACGGCGACGCATGCGGCGAGGTCGCTCGCCCTTCGGGTTGTTCTTCCAGTGAATGGTCCTGGCCGACACGGGTACGTCCAGTCGCGCGGCCATGGCCCGCAGGTCCGCGGCCATGGTGGCTGCGTCAGGATAGCGTCCCTCCAGGCTCTTGGCGAGCGCGCGGGTGATGATTCGGTCGAACTCCGCAGGCAGCGCGGGGTTCTCGCAAGTTGGTGCCGGCGGGATCAACTGCAGAACGTTCATCGCCGTCTCTGTCGCCGTGGATGCGAGGAACGGCGAGCGGCCTGTCAGCATCTGGTAGAGGATGACGCCCAGCGAGAAGATGTCGGTGCGGTGATCGATACGACCGCCGAGAACCTGCTCAGGCGAGAGGTACGCGGCCAGTTGGCCGGCCGGGATGTCCGCTGCCTGTCCCGACCCGAGCCTCTCCGCGAACGTCTTGCGCGCCACGCCACCAGTCGTCCAGTTGGAGAGGCCAAAGTCGACGACCTTCGTCTGCTCGGCGGGCGTCACGAAGATGGTCCATGGCCGGAGGTCGCCGTGCACGATGCCCTGACGATGGGCCTCGGCGAGGGCGTCGGCAAGCTGGACGGCAAACTCGAGAGCGAGTGTGACATCGAACGGGCGGCCGGCCAGCAACGCCTCCAGCGGGCCGCCGGTAACGTATTCGTGCGCGAGGTAGACGCGCCCGTCTTCCTCACCGAAATCGAAGAGGGCCGCGATGTGGGGATGTGAGAGGGCGGCGGCGAGCGCCGCGTCGGCCAGCAGTGCGTCACGGCGCAGAGGGTCGCCGGCGATCGCGGGCGCAACGAGTCGTAGCGCCACCGTGCGTCCCATGCGCGCATCGCGCGCACGGCAGACCTCACCGATGCCACCGGAGCCGAGCCGCTCGAGAATTTTGTAGTGGCCGAAACTTTCCATCAAAACGTTGCCAGGCCGGGAGCGACAGTATACCCCGCGTTCCGCTCATCGGCCGAAATCAAGCAAGTCGCACGCAGCACCCGGTACCTCCCACTCGGCACGTTTCACCGTCGCACCCACGTCCCCCCGCCGTCCGTCGTGCTGTACTCGGTACGGTCCTTCGCCGCAATCGTCGCCGCCGTACCGCTCCACGCGCGGACCGAAACCAGGTCGATGCTGGTTGGTGACGCGACGCGCTGCCAGGTCTCGCCATCGACGGTGCGAAGGACCAGGCCGGCGGCCCCGACGATCCAGCAGACGCTGGCGCTCGGCGCGGAAGCGTCGAGCAGCGCAACGTCGGCACCACTCGATTGGCGCTGCCAGGTCTGACCGTGATTCCCGGACCGCTCGATGGTGCCAGCGTCGCCGTAGCGCCAGAGGACCGGCGTGCCCGGCACCGATGTCACGAGAAGCGAAGAACTGGATTCGCGGTCCGCGCGCATGGCCGATTTCTGCGCACCGACCTGTCGCGTCTCGACCCCTGGAGCAGCGGTCTCGGCGCGGGAGGCAACGGCGGTCAACCGGGGTGAAAGCGCGGTGTCCGCTGCCACCGGAGAGGCACCGCCACCGGCTGAGGGCGCCGCTGCTGGTAGCTGGCGCACGGAAGGCGCCGGCGCCGCCGCGCGGTCGGGCTCCCGTGCGGCATTCTCTGCCTGAGAGGCCGGAGCGGATGACCGCGTCTGCGCCAGGTCGGCCGCCGCTGGCGGCGCGGCCGGAACCACGTCGGCGGGTGCCGGTTTGGACTGTGCCATCTGGCCTTCAGTCGCGATCAACTCCGGCGGGCGTGTGGGCGCGACGAGCGTCCGCCCCCCCACCACCAGGAGCACGACGGCGGCCGCCACAGGCACCAGCCAGCGCCAGTGCCAGAACAGGGGGCGCGGCGGCAATGGCAGAGGTGCCGCCCGCGTGACCTCCGGCTCCGACCGTGCGAGGTCGGCGAGAATCCGCTGGCACTCGCCGCACCCGGCGGCGTGCGCCTCGATCCGCCCGGCCTCCACCGGGACCAGCGACCGGTCGAACCACGCGGCGAGCAGGTCGGTGTCGGGACACGCGTTCCCCGGCGCGGCGGTCTGCCGCGCGAGGCTGTCCGCGACCAGTCGGTCGAACGCGGGCTCCCGATCTCCGGCGGTGGACGTCACATCCTCGCTCCTTCTCTCAGAACGATCCATCGGGCGTTTCTTGCTGTCCCATCGCCCGCTCGAGGTCGACGCCGACATCGTCCAACGCGTAGTCGAGACACGCCGCCACCTGGCGGTCGTCGAAGTGATGGTCCGTGCGCAGTGTCCGCTCGACTTCGGACTTCAGGCGCCGCCGGATGCGCTCCAGCTTGCGCGACACCGTCGCTTCGTGCTCGCCCATCAGCCGACCGATCTGCGCGAGCGTCAGACGCTGCACGTAGTAGGAGGCCAGCCGCAGGCGGTCGTGCGCCTCGAGGCGGCCGATCGCGCCAGCCACCGCACGCTGTGCGAGCATCGCGAAGTGCCGCCGGTCCGGATCGGGTACACCCTCGTCGCTTTGCGGCGTCGGCCCGCGCCCGGCGTCGGCGATGCCGGCCTCGTCATCGAGCGGCCGCAGACGACGAGCCATCCGGATGCGATCGACGTTCCGCTGCGCGAGGATCGCGCGAAGCCACGTGGACAGGCGGCTCCGACCGTGGAAATAGTCGAAGAGCGATCGGCGGCAGCCGTCGCGTTCCTCGAGGCCGTACAGCTCCGCGTACAACGAATCGGCGAGTTCCGTGCCGTCGCTGTCGCCGGCAATCGCACGCGCCGCGGCACGCAACCCGGGGCGATGGCACTCGATGAAATACGCCCACGCCGACACCTGGCCTTCGGCGCAGGCGCACGCGAGCGCAAGTTCCTCGAGGTTCAGCGAGTTCACATACTCCTGGACGACGACGGGCGTCTTGACTTCGGTGGCAAAACGGCTGGCAATGCTCCGCTCGAGCGCACGGGCAAACGACTCGCGGGACAGACCCCATCTCGGCGCGTTCGACCGTGCAAACGCGCGCGACAACAGCGGCTCGTCGACGAGACGGGATGGGACGGTGTGCGGCGCTGGCATCCTTTGCCAGCCCTATTCTACGCCGTGCACAGAGAAACGACCCCCGCCGCGAAGAACACTCCCGCGAACGCCGGACAATGGCTCCGGGAGAGATTGCTCCGCAAGCGTGCTGGCCACGGGCCGCGCGCCGGAAGCTGCGGGCCGATGGTCACACGACGGCTAGTTCAGCGATTCGGCCGGGGCCCGGTGAAGCGCCAGGCCACCGGAGAACTCCGACAGGCGGTCTCGGAGGATCATGCGGCCGCGATGCAGGCGTGACTTGAGCGTCTGGTCCTTCACGCGCAGCACCGCGCTGGCTTCCTCGGTCGTCAAACCGTGGACGTCGCGCAGGAGGACCGGCAGGCGGTAGATTGAAGGGAGAACGGACAGCTCCCGGACGAGCTTCTCGCGCAACTCGGCCCGCATCACCTCATCGTCGGCCATCGAGGACCAGTCGGCGATGTCGGTCGGGTAGGTCGAGCGCTTGCCGTTCTGGAGGTCGGTGAGCAGGGGCCCGGTCGTGTCGCGCCG
This sequence comes from Vicinamibacterales bacterium, assembly GCA_036504215.1. Classification (NCBI taxonomy): domain Bacteria; kingdom Pseudomonadati; phylum Acidobacteriota; class Vicinamibacteria; order Vicinamibacterales; species Vicinamibacterales bacterium. The sequence continues at coordinate 90,441 of DASXVO010000046.1, forward strand.
GCTGGCCCTTACGCTGCGCAGCCGCGACATCGCCGTGTTGAAGGTGATGCGATAGATCCAGGACGACAGCGCAGCGTCGCCGCGAAACGCGTCGATCTTCTGATATACCTTGAGCAACACGTCCTGCACAACCTCGTCCGCGTCTTCCTCGTTCCTGACGTAGCGAAGCGCGAGCTGGCGGATTCGGGGCGAGTATCGAACGGCCAGGTCCGAGACCGCTGACTGGTCCCGCGCCCGAAGGCGCTCGACCAGAGTGTCTTCAACGGTGGTTTCTTCGAGAATTCGTGCCACGAGATTAGTAACCCGTCGTAGTCCACAATTATTCCCGACACTGCCTGGCGAATACATGGCGAATCTTGGCGTCTTCTTCGACCTTGTTGGAACGCTCATCCACGGGCGAACGACGATCGGGGAACAGTATGCGTTCTGGGCGAGGCGGTTTGGGGCGGAAGAAGCCGATCCGGACCGGCTGGAGGCCGCCTTCCGGCGGGCCATGCTGGCCGCGCCGCGGATGGCGTTTCCGGGCAGATCCCGTCGAGACGCCGAGGCTTTGGAACGGGCGTGGTGGAAGCAACTCGTCCGCGCCGTCATCGGCGACGCCGGTCTGTCACCGGCACTCGCCGGCACCACCTTCGACCTCTTCTTCGAGAACCTGTTCTCTCACTTCACAACCGAACAGGCCTGGCAGACGTACCAGGACGCCATTCCCGCGCTCACCCGTCTGCATGCGCGCGGGCTCATCGTCGGCGTCATCACCAATTACGATGCCCGCGTTTACGCCGTGCTCGACACGCTTGGCCTGTCGCCGCTCCTCGATTCGGTCACGATTCCCGCTGACGTCGGTGCATCCAAACCGGATGCTGCCATTTTCGCGCACGCCCTTGTGCGTCATGGCCTGGATGCATCGGACGCACTGTTTGTCGGTGACGAACTCGAGGACGATTACCGCGGCGCCGTGGAGGCCGGCATGCAGGCGCTGCTTCTCGACCGGGATGGACGATGGACCGGAATGCAGGGGATCGATTCCATACCGGACCTGAGAGAGTTGTAGGAGGAAGTCGGGGCTGACGTTTGTCAGTCGATGGCAGCCGCCGGCTGACTGGGATCCTCGACTGCCCCGAACACCTCGCAGAACTGGTCGACGACGACATCCTCGACCTCGCGCATCGGGATCTCGCGGCGAAGGAGGCGCGCGAGCGACGTCACGCCGTGGTCGCGGATGCCGCAGGGGACAATCAGGTTGAAGTAGTCGAGGTTGGTGGTCACGTTGTAGGCGAAGCCGTGGCTCGTGATCCAGCGCGAGATGCGGACGCCAATCGCGCCAATCTTGCTTCCGCCGACCCACGAACCGGTCAGCCCCTCAATCCGGCCAGCCTCGATCCCGAATGCCGCCGTGGTCCGGATCATCACCTCCTCCAGGTCGCGGACGTACCTGTGCACGTCCTGCCGGTCGGGTCGGAGATCGATGATGGGATAGGCGACGAGCTGGCCGGGACCGTGGTACGTGACGTCGCCGCCTCGGCCCGTTTCGACGAGTTGGACGCCGAGCGTCTCCAGGCGCTGCGGTGTGGCGAGCACGTTCGAGCGCGCCGGGTCGCTGCGCACGCCGAGCGTGATCACATGGGGATGCTCGAGCAACAACAACAGATCGCCGACACGGTCCGCGCGCCGGTCCTCGGTGAGCTGCCGTTGCAGGGCGAGCGCCTCACCGTACGGCACGCGTCCCAGCCGCCTGACGTCGAAGGTCCTCACAACGATGCCGCGTCGAAGTTCTCGATCTGCTGTTTCACCACCGACATGAACTGGTCGGCGACCGCGCCGTCGATCAGCCGGTGATCGTAGCCAAGTGCCAGGTACGCCCGTGGCCTGATCGCAATCGCGTCGTCGACGACGACGGGCCGTTTCTCGACCGCGCCGATGCCGAGGATGGCGACCTGCGGCTGGCTGATGATCGGCGTGCCGAAGAGCGCCCCGAACACGCCGGGGTTCGTGATCGTGAAGGTGCCGCCCTGGACCTCCTCGGGCTTGAGCTGTTTGCTCCGGGCGCGGCTGGCGAGATCGTGCATCGCGCGGCTCAGGCCCAGGATGCTCTTCTCGTCGGCCTGGCGGACGACGGGCACAATCAGCCCCCAGTCGAGCGCGACCGCGATGCCGATGTTGATGTCCTTGTGGTAGATGATGTTCTCGCCGTCGATCGACGAGTTGATGACCGGTACCGCGCGCAGGCCGTCCACCACGGCCTTGACGATGAACGGCAGGTACGTGAGCTTGGCGCCGGCCTGCTCGAATTCGGCCTTCTTCGCGTCGCGGATCTTCGACACGCGGGTGAAGTCGATCTCGAACACCGAGTGGACGTGCGCGGACGTGCGACGGCTTGCGATCATGTGCTCGGCGATGCGCCGGCGCATGATCGACAATGGCACGACCTCGTCTCGCGCGCCTGGTCTGACGCCGGGCACGGCAGGCGGCGGCGCGGCCTCCTCCTTGTTATCGATGTAGCCAAGGATGTCGTGCTTGGTCACGCGTCCGCCGATGCCTGAGCCCGGGAGCTGCGAGATGTCCACGCCATGCTCGGCCGCGATGCGGCGCACGAGTGGTGACGACTTCTGTCGCAGCGCCGGCGCGTCTGGCGCCGGCGCGCCTGCAGTCGCCGCGCTTGCTGCAGGAGCCGATGCGACTGCCACCGCCTCCGGCGGCACGGCCCGGGCCACCGGGCCCGCCTGGCCCTGCGCCACCACCGTCGCGCCGGGGGCGTCGTCGATGACTGCGACGACCTGGTTGACGGGGATGGTCTCGCCTTCCTTCGATCGAATCTCGGTGAGAAGGCCGGCCGCGGGAGAGGGAATCTCCGCGTCCACCTTGTCGGTCGAGATCTCGAACAGCGGCTCGTCGCGATCGACGTGGTCGCCGACCCGTTTGACCCAACGGACGATCGTGCCCTCGGCAATCGACTCGCCCATCTGCGGCATCAGAACGTTGGTTGGCATAGGCTCAGACGTGAATGGCGCCGCCGTGCAGGGCATGGGCGGCTTCGCCCACCGCTTCGGCGAACGTCGGGTGCGCGTGAATGGTCCGGACCAGTTCCTCGCCGGTGCACTCGAGGCGAAGGGCCACCGACGCCTCCGCAATCAGATCGGTCGCACGCGGGCCGATGATGTGCACGCCGAGCACCTCGTCGTACTTCTTCTCGGCAACGATCTTGACGAACCCTTCTGTCTCACCGGCAATCTTCGCCCGGCCGAGCGCCATGAACGGGAAGGTACCGACGAGGACATCGTAGCCGGCGTCCTTCGCACGCTGCTCGGTCAGGCCGATGCTGCCGATTTCCGGGTCACAGAACGTGCAGCCCGGCACCTGGTCGTAATCGACGGTGCGCGGCGGTTGTCCGGCTATCCGCTCTGCGGTCGCCATGCCTTCGGCTGTGGACACGTGAGCGAGCTGTGGGTGCCCCGGCTTCCCGAAGGAGATGACGTCTCCGACTGCCGAGATGCCGGCGGCGCCGGTCCGGTAGAACTCGTCCACGACGATGTAGCCGCGGTCGAGGCGGAGCCCGGCTTCGGCAGCGCCAAGTCCTTCGGTCACGGGCCCGCGGCCCGTGGCGACCAGCAGGTAGTCGGCGTGGATCTTCTCGACCTTGCCGTCGGGCAGCTGCACCTCGAGGTCGACGGCGTCCTCCGCCGATCGCGCGGTCGTCACCTTCGATCCGGTGTACGTCCTGATGCCGCGTTTCTTGAACGCCTTCTGCAACTCGGCCGACACCGCCTCGTCCTCGATCGGCACGAGGCGCGGCAACAACTCGATGATTGTCACGTCGCTGCCATAGCTCTTGAAGATCGAGCCGAACTCGACGCCCACCGCGCCGGCGCCGAGAATCGCGATCGACTTCGGCACCTCGCGGAGCGCGATCGCCTCATCGCTGGTGATGATTCGCCGGCGGTCGATCTCGACGCCCGGCACGCTGCGCGGCTGCGACCCGGTGGCGACGACGATCTCCTTCGTGGCGTGGAGCATCTGCGGCTGCTCGCCGGTCACCTCCACGTTGCCGTTGCCGGCCAGGCGCGCGGTTCCCTTGATCCAGTCGATCTTGTTCTTCTTGAAGAGGAACTCGACGCCCTTGGTGAGAGTCGTGACGACCTTGTCCTTGCGCGCCTGCACCTGCTTCATGTCGATCGTCACCGACGCGCCGTCGATCGAGAGCCCCCACTCCTTGGCACCACGCGCCACCTTCAGCGCGTGCGCGTGCTCGAGCAGCGCCTTGGTCGGGATGCAGCCCCAGATCAGGCAGGTTCCGCCGAGCGCCTTCTGCTTCTCCACGACCGCGACGCGCAGCCCAAGCTGCGCCGCGCGGATCGCCGTCGGATAGCCGCCCGTTCCCGCACCCACCACGACAACGTCGTACTCGTTCGCCACAGTGACTCCTCGATGATGAAGCAACTGAATCTGCCGAATCACCGCTCGGTGCCCGACCGCTGCGTGTTCGGCTCGCGGCGGACAGACGACAGCGGGATGAACGCACTCGCCACCCCGGGATCGCCGGCGCCGTCGGCCGTTCGAACCGCGCCAGCCGACGGCTCGACGCGCGCCTGCAGGCGGTCATGCTCGTACCGCAGTTCCCAGTATCTCTGCGTCAGCCGGTCCACACGTCGCGACAGGCTCCTGACGTATGTCGCCGCAAACAGCGCCAGCAACAGGGCGACAACGGAAACGACCCACCAAGGCATTGGGCTCCCGGCTCTGGACTCTCGGCAGGAAACGCGCGTAGATCTATCGTTGCCCAGGCCTCAGCCACAGTCAACTCAACACTACCGGCCGGCTGGGATTACAATCGGTCCGGCTGGCGGAGACGATGACCAAACTGAAGACCGTGCTGATCGTGGACGATGACGCGTCAACGCGCCTCGGGTTCAGTGCGCTGATCCAGCGCCAGTACCGCGTGGTGGCCGTGGCAGCCGGTGAGGCGGCCATCGCGACACTGTCACAGGAGGAGGCCGACATCCTCCTGGTCGACGCCGAACTGCCCGGTATCAGCGGCCTGGATCTCCTCCGCATCGTCAAGGAGAACTACGCGCTGCCCGAAATCGTGATGATGTCGGCCGACGGTCGCGTGGACACTGCGGTCCAGGCGATCAAGCTCGGCGCGTACCACTTCCTTTCGAAGGACTGCCACAGCGACGAACTGCTGGCGGTGCTCCGCAACGCCAGCGATCATCAGGACCTGAACCGCCAGGTGCTCGCGCTGAGCGCGCAGGTCGCCGATTCCGATCGCGAGTTCGTGGTTGGCGAGAGCCGCGCGATGCAGAGCGTCGTCGACCTCGTGCAGCGCATCGCGAAACTGTCTGCGACGATTCTCGTCCTCGGCGAGAGCGGCACCGGCAAGGAGCTTCTCGCCAGGCTGATCCACCGCCAGAGCGATCGGCCGCTCGGTCCGTTCATCCCCGTGAACCTTGCCGCTGTTCCGCGCGATCTCGTCGAGAGCACGCTGTTCGGCCACGAGAAGGGGGCGTTCACCGGCGCGGTTCGCCAGCAGCTCGGCAAGTTCGAGCTGGCCTCCGGTGGCACGCTCTTCCTCGACGAGATTGGCGACATGGGGCTGGAGTTGCAGGGGAAGCTGCTGCGCGCCATCCAGGAGGGCGAGATCGAGCGCGTGGGCGGCGGCCGGCCGATCGACACCGACTTCCGCCTGATTGCCGCCACCAACGTCGATCTCGAGAAGGCCGTGAAGGAGGCCCGGTTTCGCGAGGATCTCTACTACCGGCTCAACGTCATCCCGGTGCGCATGCCGCCGCTGCGCGAACGGGTCGAGGATATCCCCGCGCTCGTCGCGTGCTTCGTGGCCCGCTACGCGACCCGCTTCCGGCGCAACGTGCAGGGCGTGGCCCCGCAGGCCATGAGGCTGCTGCAGGCCCACTGGTGGCCCGGCAACATTCGAGAGCTCGAGAACCTCATCGAACGCGTCGTCGCGATCAGCGACGGCGAATGGATCACGGACGAGGACCTGCCATTCGAGTACCAGCTTCCCGTGCCGCCGCCCGAGCGCGAAGATCAGAACGACGGCAAGCTGCTGCAGCGGGCATGCGAGACGTTCGAGCGCAACTTCATCCTCAAGGCGCTGGAGCGAACGGGCTGGAACGTCACCGGCGCGGCGCGCCACCTGGGGATTCCGCTCAGCACGATGAAGCACAAGATGGATCGGCTGGAGATCCGACCGCTCGCAAAACGCCTGCGCGGCGTCTGAGGGGAGGAGGGTTGAGCCACCAGCGGGTCGGCATGGCCGACCCGCCGGCTCAGTGCGATCGACGCCGTGTTCCCTGAGCCCGTCGACGACCGAGCGGCGCTCAGGAACGACGCTACTTGCGCGGAAGGACGGTGTCCTTCAGCTGCTTTGCGATCTTTGCCTTGACGACGGTCTTGGCGGGAATCTTGATCGCTTCGCCGGTGGCCGGGTTCCGGCCCATCCGCGCCTTGCGCTTCTGCACCACCAGCTTGACCATACCGGGCAGCACGAACTCGCCCGACCGCTTGAGCTCTTTCTCGGCAAGCACTGTCAGCTCGTCGAAGAACTCACGCGCCTGCGCACGCTTCATTTCGAAGCGATCGGCAAAGTGCGCGAACAGCTCGGATTTGCCCATTCTGCGGGCGTCAGCCATCGGCGTCCCCCTCACGTTGGGCGCGCTTGTCATTCGACCGCTACCAACCGCGCGCGCAGGCGGCTGTGCGGAAACAGGCCTAAATTTCGTCGTATCCTAGCTCGCACCTTCAGAGCTTGTCAATTCCGATTGCGTGGTTCACGCACGGATTTCGCCGCGGTAGAATGCTCGCATGCCCGCACCATCCATCGAGACGTTCGCCAACCCGAACCCCGGCCGCGATTACGAAATCGCGATCCAATGTCCCGAGTTCACGTCGGTCTGCCCGAAGACAGGACTGCCCGACTTCGGCGAGATCCGCATCACCTACGTGCCGGACCAACGGTGCATTGAACTGAAGGCTCTCAAATATTACCTGATCGAGTTCAGAAACAAGGGGATTTTCTACGAATCGGTCACGAACCAGATTCTCGACGATCTCGTCGCGGTCTGTTCCCCGCGCCGCATGACCGTCGTCGGCGACTTCACGCCGCGCGGTGGAATCAAGACCGTGGTCACGGTGAAGTACGAGAGAGCCGGGAACGGATGACGAGTACTACTTCTGCTTCTGCAACTGCGCCACGATCGCCTCGAGACGTTCGAGACGCGCCTTCAGCGCGTCGTTTTCCGCCTTCAGTTCGCGCACGCCCGCCAGCGTCAGGTAGGGAAGCTCGCTGTAGTTCACCATCTTGTAGCCGCGCACATCCGTCGCGACCATCTCAGGGAAGACCCGCTCCACATCCTGCGCGATGAGGCCGGAGTTGAGCGCCTCACCGAAGTGATACTCGGGAAACTCCTTCACCTTCCAGTTGAAGTGGACCGGCTGCAGGCGCACGAGGCGGTCGAGCACCGGCGCAAAGGGGTTCACATTGGTCTTCAGCCTCGCATCCGACGAGCAGAGGCCTAACATGCCAGCGCCCGCGTAGTTCATGAGGCAACCGTTCGTGCCGCTCGTCCCCACCCTGATGTCGCCGACCACCTGCAGCGTGGTGTTCGGCGCCGACGTCCCGATGCCGACGCTCACCGCGTTGGCACCGGTCCCTCCCAGCACCAATGAGTTGTTCTGCGTGACCAACGCGTTCGCACCAATCGCCGTCGCGTTGACGATGCCGCTGTTGTAGCCGTCGGTTGCCGCATGGTACCCGACGAAGGTGTTGTTCGAGCCCGTGACGACCAGCGCCCCTGCCTGCGTGCCAATCGCGGTGTTCCCGGCGCCGACGCTCGTCTGGAGGAGACTCCCGTACCCGACAGCCGTGTTCGAGTCTCCGGTGCTGTTCGTGTAGAGCGCCTGGTAGCCGACGCCGGTGTTGCTGCCGCCCGATGTCGTGAAACCGCCGCCCGCCTGACCACCCGCGAAGGTATTCGTCGGGTCGCCATAGGCGTGCAGGAAACTCTGGCCGCCGATCTTCAGCACCCCGGTGGTCGCCCCTCCGGTTGCGGGCAGCTCCAGGTTGCCGCTGCTGATCGTCTGCGTGGCCGTAAACGTGTTCGCATCGCGGCTCAATGCCGTGGTCTGCGTGGTCCCGTCCGGGAACCTGAAGCCGCCGGCCATGCTCCAGACCGCTCCGTTGACAGTCAGTTTCTGTGCCGGCGTCGAGGTGCCGATCCCGATGTTCCCCCCAGGCTCGACGCGGAGCCGCTCGACCCACCCCACGGTGCCGAGCGCGGTCGTCGAGAACAGCAGGTACGTCCCCTGCGCCGTGTCGGTCCAGTTCTGCGCCGCCCGGAACATGACCTGGCCAGCGCCATCCGAGTACTTCGTTGTGGCGTACCCACGCACCGCCAGCCCGCCCAGGATGTCGTCCGTCCCCACGGCCGACAGCGCGCCAGGCACGCCGCGCGCGGCCCGGTAGATCGCCGGCAGCGCCCCCAGGCTGTTGTTCACCACGTCGAAGAATAGCGCTGGCGCCGTCAGCGGCGGTTCGGTCGACACCACGTGGAGCGTCGCCGCCGGCGTCGTCGTCCCCACACCCACTCTGGCGCCCGCCTGGAACACCGTCGAATCACCCAGACTCACTCCGTCCGCCATGAACCGGGCGAGGTAGTTCTGCGTCCCCGTCGTCGCCGCCTGCGGGCTCGGCGCCGCTGCGGCCAGGCCGCTCTTCAGCACCCGCGTGTCCACGTACGTCAGGCCATCCGGGCCGACGCCAGTCGTGTTACCGGCCAGGACGAAGGCGGACAGGGGCCTGCCCGCGACGGTCTCCGCATCGCCTGCCTTGAAGGCGTAGGGCACGCTCACCAGCATGGCGCGCGGCTGCTCGGGCTGGCCTTCCACCCGAGCACCCAGCCAGCGCGCCTCACCCCGTGCGAACAGCTCTGCTGGAAGGCCGCCTGGGGTTGCGGCGCCCAGCGCGACGGAGTACCGCCCCCCCCCGTCCACGACGAGCGTCTGCACCTCGTGCCAGAGCGGCATCTCGTCGGACTGCCCGGCATACAGGCTGAAAACAACCGTGACCGTGCCGGACGCCGGGGCGACGGAACCGGCAAACCTGATGACCCCTGGAACCGGCGGGTCGGCGGCGGTTGCCGCCCGACCCGACGCGGCGAATGCGATGACAAGAGCCAACGTCACGGCGGCGACGTGAGCGCGTGAGCGAGCCATGAGAAATCTCCTTGATCCGGCTGATCCGCACCCGAGTGGACACCTCGGGTGATCGTGTGGTGTATCGGCAGGTCGCAAGAGTTCCGTGAGGGCAGGGGGGCAGCGCGGCAACCTGGTCGACAGAGGTTGCGCCCGCTCATGCTGTCGAGCTGGCTGCGCACGACGGGGAGGCTGCGCTAAGATACCCACCGAACGCAGGTTCCGCTCCTCGCCGATGCGAGGAACAGGCAGGCGGCGACTCGAGATGGACGACGAATTTCGCATTCCGATCGAGGACACGCTCGACCTGCATCCGTTCGCCCCACGCGACGTCGTGTCGGTCGTGGACGAGTATCTCCGCGCGGCGCATGGTGCTGGGCTTCGCGAAGTACGGCTGATTCACGGTCGGGGTCGCGGCGTGCAGCGTGGTCTCGTCCAGGCCGCGCTCGAGCACCATCCGCTCGTCGAGGAATTCTGGGACGCTCCCGATGCCCACCTCGGCGCAACGATCGCCAGGCTCGACGCCGGCGAGCGATAGTGGGTGCTATCATTCACCAAAATCCCCTCGTTCCCTGATACTCACATGACCATACGATTGCCGCGCTCGATCGGACTCGCGCTCGTTGTCCTCGTTGTCGTCCTGGCGCCCCTGTCGGCCCTTGCGCAGGTGCCGCCGCCCGAGTCCTTCTTCGGGTTCCGCATGGGCACCGATGGACGGCTGGCCGACTGGCCGGAAATCGAGCGTTACTTCCAGACGGTCGCGGCCGCGGCCAGCGACCGCGTGAAGATCGTGGACGCGGGAAAGAGCACCGAGGGGCGACGCCTGATCGCGGCGATTATCAGCGCGCCGGAGAACGTGAAGCGTCTCGACGCGATCCGCGCCGCCAACCAGCGGCTGGCCGACCCTCGCGCGCTGACCGAGCAGGATGCGGCCGCGCTCCTCGCGGGTCACAAGGTCGTCGTCGCCATCGGCGCCAGCATCCACGCGTCGGAGATCGGCGCGACGCAGATGGCCAACGAGCTGTTGTACGAGCTCGCCACGTCCAGCGATCCGCGCACGCTCGCGATCCTCCGCGACGTCGTGGTCGTGCTGTTCCCGTCGCTGAACCCCGACGGCCACGTGATGGTGGTGGATTGGCACAAGAAGATGAAGGGCACCGCGTATGAGGGCGGCTCGATGCCGTGGCTCTACCACAAGTACGCCGGCCACGACATCAACCGCGACGGGTTCATGATGAACCTCGCCGAGAACCGCGCGCTGGCGCGGTTCTTCTACTCGGAGTGGCACCCGCAGGTCTTCCTGGCCATGCATCAGATGGGACAGACCGGGGCGCGGATGTTCGTGCCGCCGAACTACGACCCGGTCCATCCGAACTACGACCCGCTGATCTGGCGTGAGTCGGCAGTGCTCGGGCAGGCGATGGCGCTCGAACTCGAACGCCACAACCGGGCGGGCGTTGTCTCGAACGCGCTGTACGACTACTACTGGCCCGGCTACGAGGATTCGGTGCCGCTCGGCCACAACACCGTGTGCCTGCTCACCGAGGTGGCGTCGGCCAGGCTCGCCGCGCCGGCGACGGTGACGCCGGCGGAACTCGCGAGGTCGTCCGCGCCCGGCCTGCCGGAGTACAAGCCGCAGGTGACGTTCCCCAATCCATGGCCCGGCGGCACCTGGCGCCTGCGCGACATCGTCGACTACGAACTCGATGCGGTGCACGGCCTGCTGCAGGCGGCCTCGCTCTACCGGCCGCAGCTCGTCGAAGATTTCTATGTCATGGGCAAGCGCGCCGTGGAGCAAGGCCTGGCGGGCGGACCGTTCGCCTTCGTCATCCCGCCCGAGCAGGCCGATCCGAGCGCTGCGGCTCGACTGGTGAACCTGCTCATCGATGGCGCTGTCGACGTGCGCCAGGCACAGGAACCGTTCAGGGCTGGCGACACGACGTACCCTGCCGGCAGTGCGCTGATCCTGATGGCGCAGCCGTACCGGGCCTACGCCAAGACGCTCCTCGAGAAGCAGGATTACCCGGCGCGTCGGCTCGCGCGCGGCGCCACACCCGAGCGTCCGTACGACGTCGCGGGCTGGACGCTTCCGTGGCAGTTCGGCGTGAAGGTGGATCGTATCGAGGCGAAGTTCGAACAACCGATGACGACGCGGCTCGCGCGCGGAGGTATCGCACCTGCTCAGGTCTGGGGCGAGCGACGTCCGGGTTACTTCCTGGTCGATGCGCCGGGCATCAGCGGCATACTCGCGCTCAACCGACTGGTCGACCTCTCCCTCAAGCCCGAGTGGCTGACCTCAGCCATCGAGACCAACGGCTACTGGTACCCCGCCGGAGCGCTGGTCCTCCGCGACGGCCCTGGCGTGCGGGACGCTGTGACTGCACTCGCGCGAGAACTGGGCCTCCGCGCCGACGGCATGCGGGGCGTGCCCCCGGCCAACGCTGTGGCGGCGATCAGCGGAGCGCGCGTCGGACTCTACAAACCCTGGTTCGAGAACACGGACGAGGGCTGGACGCGCTATCTGCTCGAGCAATACAAGATCCCGTTCCGCAGCATGGCCGACGATGAGATCCGGCAGGGGAACCTGCGGGCGGGCTTCGACGTCATCATCCTGCCCGACGCGTCGGCGCAGCGGCTGCTCAACGGGCAGTCGGCGACAGCGGTCCCGCCGGAGTACGCTGGAGGCCTGACGGAAAAGGGAATTGCGGCGCTCAAGGCATTCGTCGAATCCGGAGGGACGCTCGTGTGCCTGGGTGGGTCGGGTCAGCTCGCGATCGACGCGCTCGGTCTCCCCGTGAAGGACGTCGTGCGCGGTGTGCCGCCTGAACAGTTCTTCTGCCCGGGTTCGCTGCTGGCACTCCAGGTGGACACGACCAGACCGCTCGCCTACGGAATGAAACGGGAGACGGCGGCGTTCATGGCCCGCGGTTCTGCGTTCGAGTCCGATCCGGCCAGATCGGGCGCCGGCCGAGTCCGCGTCGTGGCCCGCTACGCCGACAAGAATGTGCTGCTGAGCGGCTGGCTGGAGGGGGAGCAGGCCATTGCCGGGCGGCCAGCCGTCGTGGAGGTCGCTCTCGGCACTGGCCGCGTTGTGCTCTACGGGATTCGCCCGCAGCACCGCGCCCAGTCGCTGGCGACATTCCGGCTGCTGCTGAACGCCCTGTTCCTCAGTTCCTCGCGATAGTCGGTGTAATTGGGGGCCGATCCCGCCCCCCCCTTTTCGACGCTAACCGTCCGGGTTCTCTTCCGTCTAATCCAACAGATGGACGTGCACGACGACGCCCAGGATGTCACGCAGGCGCAGGCCGGTGACGAGCCGGCCTTCCGCCGGCTTGTCGAGCGGCACAGCCGGGGTGTCTTCCAGCTCGCCTTTCGCCTGACCGGAAGCGAGCCGGACGCCGAGGACGTCGTGCAAGAGGCGTTTCTGAAGGCCTACCGTGAGCTTCGGCGGTTCGAGGCCCGGTCGAGCTTCAGGACCTGGATCCACCGGATAACCGTCAACTGCGCGTACGACCTGCTGCGTCAGCGGCCCCGGCACAAGGCCGAGTCCCTGAATGCGGACGAGGGCGACGGCGTTGGCGGGATCGAGCCGGAGGCCGACGAGACGTCCAGGCCGGATCGTCTCGCGTTTGGCGCCGAGGTTCAGAGCCGGGTCAGGACGGCGATGGACCTGCTGACGCCGGCCGAGCGGACCGCCTTCGTGCTTCGGCACTTCGAGGGACGCTCGCTCGAAGAGATTGGCGAAGCCCTCGGCCTCCGGGTCGGCGCGACGAAGCACAGCATCTTCCGCGCGGTGCAGAAGATGCGGCGGGCGCTCGCGCCGATCGTCGGGTGTAGTTAGAGCGCGGACCTTCACGTCCGCATGGGCAGGAACCGTGAACCACCTCAGCGAAGAACAGCTCGTCCTCTACCACTACGGCGATGCTGGTGACCGCGCCGAAAACGCCGCCATCGAAGAGCACCTGCACGGCTGTGAGGCATGCCAGGTGCAGTTCGCGGCGATTCGACGGACGCTGGACACGGTTCAATCGGCGCCCGTCCCCGAACGCGGCGATGGCTACGGCACCGAGATCTGGATGCGCATCGAGCCGCGCCTGGCCGCGTCCCGCCGCCCGTGGTGGCAGACGGCATCCGACTTCTTCGTGCCCCGTCGTCTCGTTTTGGCGGGGGGCGTGGCGGTGCTGATCGTTGCAGCGTTCGTAGCCGGGCGTCTCTCGCCGGGCACGACGCAGCCGGCGCGGCCGCCGGCCGTGGCCGCCGGGAAAGCGAATGGCGGCCAGCCGGCCGCGACACAGGAACAGGTCCGGGAGCGGATCCTCCTCGTCGCCGTGGGCGATCACCTCGAGCGGTCGCAGATGGCGCTCGTCGAGCTCGTCAACACCGGCGACGGTCCGAAGGTCGACATCTCGGCCGAACAGATACGGGCCCGCGACCTCGTGTCAGCCAATCGCCTCTATCGGGCAACGGCCGTGTCGGCCGGAGAGAACGGGATGGCGAGCGTGCTGGATGATCTCGAGCGCGTGCTGCTGGAAGTCGCCAACAGCCCCTCGACGCTGACGACGGCCGAGTTCCAGAAGGTGCGCGAGCGGATCGAAGCACAGGGAATCATCTTCAAGGTCCGCGTGTTGGGCGACAACGTGCGCGAGCGGGAGGTTCGGCCCGCCCCAAAGGTCGCCAGTATCCGCGGATGACGATAGACAAGGACAAGAACATGTGGCGAAACACTTCTCTCGTGGCGACGTTCGTGCTGATGGCGGCCCTCGTGTCGGCCCAGACAGGCCCCAAGCCTCCTCTGCCGCCGAAGCTGCCGGTTGCGCCGGCGCTGCCCCGCTCGCCGGTCATTCCGCCGGAGATCGACCTGAAACTCGATGACTTGGGCTTCGCGATCGGAAACCTCGATGTGCACCTCGATGGGCTCGATGCGGTAATCGGTTCCGCGGTTGAAGCCGGGATCCGCGGGGGGGGGGCCGGCCTCGAGGGCTTGTCGGGTCTCGCGGGACTCGAGGCGCTCGACGCCGTCCGGTCGTGGCAGGGGACGGGTGTCGGCGGGGGCTCGTCGTTCGGCGTCGGATCGGGCCGATCGCAGGACAGTGACTACAGTCGCGGCACGACCGCGCTCGACGCGGGCCGGTACGAATCGGCCGTGACCGCCTTCGATCGAGTCATTGCGAAGGGCGGCACGCGCGTTGACGGCGCGATGTACTGGAAGGCGTATGCGCAGAATCGGCTCGGCAAACGCACCGAGGCGCTTGCGACAATCGACGAACTCCTGAAGAAGTTTCCGGCGAGCCGCTGGACGAACGACGCAAAGGCGTTGCAGCTCGACGTGCGCCAGGCGTCCGGCCAGTCGGTGTCGCCAGACGCCGCGAGCGACGAGGAGCTGAAACTGATGGCGCTCCAGGGCCTGCTCCACAGCGACCCCTCTCGAGCGCTGTCGACGCTCGAGAAGATGCTCCAGAGCAACGAATCGCCGCGCGTGAAGGAGCGGGCGCTGTTCGTGCTCGCGCAGACCGGGTCGCCGCAGACGCGCGACATCCTCGGTCGCCTCGCGCGCGGCCAGGGGAATCCCGACCTGCAGCTCAAGGCCGTTCGGTTCCTCGCGCTGTTCGGCGGCAAGGAGAGCCGGCAGATCCTCTCTGACGTCTACACCGCCAACAGCGATGTCGACGTGCGTCGGCAGGTGCTGCAGGCATTCATGTTGGCCGGTGACCGCGACAGACTGCTGCAGGCGGCGCGCACCGAGAAGAACGCCGACCTGCGGATGGAAGCCGTTCGTCAGCTCGGGATCATGGGCGCCCGCGTGGAACTCGGCGAACTCTACACCAACGAACTCTCGGCCGAGGTGAAGAAGCAGGTGCTCCAATCGCTGTTCATGGCAGGCGCCAGCGACCGCCTCCTCCAGATTGCCCGCGCGGAAACCGACGCCGCGCTGCGGAAGACGGCCGTGCGCAACCTCGGCCTGATCGACGCCGCAAAGACCGGCGACGCGCTCGTCCAGATCTATCGAGAGGACAAGGACCTCTCGGTGAAGAAGACCGCGATCCAGGGTCTCTTCATGCAGCAGAACGCCGCCGCACTCGTGCAGCTCGCACGCCAGGAGACGAACTTCGAGTTGAAGAAAGACCTCGTCTCGAAGCTGTCGCTGATGCAGAGCAAGGACGCGGCAGACTACATGATGGAGATCTTGAAGAAATGAACTCCACCTACTCGTTCGTCTCGGCCCTTGGTGTCCTCTGTTGTTCCTTGTCCCTCGCCGTTCCGGCGGCGAACGCGCAGTCGAAGCCCAGGCTTGTCGACGCGCAGGTGCAGACGCAGGCGGTCGCGTCCGGGCTCGGACAGGCGTTCGGGACCATCGTGACCGGTCAGCAGTCGCCGGCGTGGATCGGGTACGGCATCGCGGCCGTGCCCGGTGAACACCACATGTGCGACAACTGCTACGACTCGGGCGGCTGCGGTCGCACGTACCTCGAGGGTCGCAGGCCCGGCGTCACCATCGACACGACCGGCGGCAAGGTGGCGCTCGAAGCACCGCGCGTCGCCTACGTCTTCTTCCGTGTCGAGCACGGGGCCGTTCAGAAGATCCGCGTCTTCTCGCCCGAGTGCGAGCTGGATGCGGGGGGCCTTCCGGTCCGCTGGCTCACCGATGTGAACCAGGCTGAGAGCGTCGCTCTGCTTTCCTCGTTCGTCAGGACGAAGGTCGAACGGGCGAACGCGAGCCCGTCGGACAACGCGGCGCTGATGGCCCTTGCGCAGCACGCCGACGGCTCTGCCACCGCGGCGCTCGACCGGTTCGTCGCAGCGGGCCAGCCTGCGGACATCCGCAAGCACGCGGCGTTCTGGCTCGCCGCCGCCCGCGGGCGGGAGGGTTTCCAGACACTGCAGCGGCTCGTGCGCGTGGAGTCCGACGTGGCCTTTCGAAGGGAACTGGTGTTCCCGATTTCCATCAGCCACGAGCCGGGCGTCGTCGACGCCTTGATTCAGCTCGCGCACGACAGCCAGAGCGGCGTCAGGAGCCAGGCGCTCTTCTGGCTTGCGCAGAAAGCGGGCGCCAAGGCGGCCGGCACGCTGGCCGACGCCGTGGCCAACGACCCGGATACCGAGGTGAAGACGCGCGCGGTCTTCGGGCTGAGCCAACTGCCGAAGGAAGAAGGCGTGCCGCGACTGATCGAGGTGGCCCGCACCAACCGCAACCCCGCCGTTCGCAAGAAGGCGATGTTCTGGCTGGGACAGTCGGGCGACCCGCGGGCGACGGCGTTCTTCGAGGAGATCCTGCGGGGAAAGTGACCCCCGCCTGCTCAGCGTTTGGCTGCCCTGTCCACTTCACGCCAGACGCGCATGAGGTTGCCGCCCCAGATCTTGGCGATTTGGTCCTCGGTGTAGCCGCGACGCAACAATTCGACGGTCACGTTCATGGCTTCCGAGTGGTCGTTGAATCCGGGGATGCCGCCGCCACCGTCGAAATCCGTGCCGACGCCGACGTGGTCGATGCCAGCCACCTGCACGGCGTGGTCGATATGATCGGCGAAGTCCTTGAGCGTGGCGCCGGGGTACTTCGCGTCAATCGCCTTCATCCGCTCCCGGTACGTGTCCCGACGCTTCTCCATCTCGCCGCGCTGTTCGGGCGTCACCTGTGGCGCGCCCTGCCCCGCCTGCCCACCCGGCGCACCTGGACCGCCCGCCCGGCGTCCAAGTCCCAGTTCCTCGCGCAACGCCTGCACGGCCTTCTGCCGCTCGGGTGATGCTGCCTCGAGATACTCGGCCAGCGCGACGATCTGGATGACGCCTCCGTTCTTCGCCAGCGCCTTCAACTGCTCATCGTCCAGGTTGCGGGGATTGTCGTTGACCGCCGAGCACCCGGAATGCGACGCGATGATCGGCGCCTTCGAGACCTTGATCACATCCCAGAACGACTTCTTCGAGGCGTGCGAGACGTCCACCATGATTCCCAGCCGGTTCATCTCGGCCACGACTCTCGCGCCAAACGGCGACAGCCCGTTGTGCATGGGCTCTCTCGGGCCGGCTGAATCGGTCACCTGGTTGTGCGCTGTGTGCACGAGCGTGATGTAGCGCGCGCCGAGGTCGAAGAACGTCTTCACGTTCGCCGGGTCGTCGCCGATCGGATAGCCGTTCTCCAGCCCGACGAGGATGATCCGCTTGCCGGTCTTCTGAACCCTCTCGACCTCGGCGGGTGTCCGGGCCAGTTCGCAGAGTTCGGGGTGCATCTTCGTCAACCGCGCGATCGCATCGAACTTCGAAATTGCCTGGTCGTAGGCGGTCTTGTAGCCGGCCGCGTCGAGGTTCGGGTTCTGGCCCACGAACACGGCCAGGAACACGCCGTCGAGGCCGCCGGCTTTCATCTTCGGCAGATCGCACTTGAGCGACGTGGGCCCGCCGGGATCGAGCGCGGGCGTGGCGTAGGTGGCCCCCCCGATGTCGACGTGGCTGTCGATGGTCAGGATCCGTTCGTGGATGGCCTTCGCCTTCTTGATGAAGGCAGCGTCGGGGTCTGCCTGGCGGGCAGCGAGGCCGACGCCAGCGAGGCACGTCGCGGCAAGAACGACTGGGAAGAGGCGTTGCATGGCAGCCAACTCTCGGGGGTTTGGGTGAATATCACGAGAAGAGGCCGCCGCGGACAAGAGACGGCCTTCAAGAGTTGGAATACGCCGGCAGGCGAAGAAACGCTTACCGCCGACCTCTCACGGCCTACTGGGCGATGCCTGCCCTCGATCGCGCCCAGAGTCTGCCAATCACCTCCACCGCCTTCCAACAGTCGGCTTCGCTGATCCCGTAGTGCGTCACCAATCGGAGCCTCCCGCCGCCGAAGTCCGACACGCGCACTCCCTCCTTCTCCAGCGCCGCCGACAGCGCCGCCGCTTCAGCCACACCGGGCAACCCGAAGATGACGATGTTGGTCTGGACCGTGGAGAGGTCGAGCGTGATGCCCGGGAGCGAGGCAATGCCTTCGGCCAGAATCCGGGCGTTCTGATGGTCCTCGGCCAGACGGTCGACCATCTCGGTGAGCGCAACGATTCCGGGCGCCGCGATGACACCGGCCTGCCGCATGCCGCCGCCGAGAATCTTCCGCATCCGGCGCGCGCGATCGACGAAGGCCGCCGACCCGCAGATCAGCGAGCCAACCGGCGCCGCCAGCCCCTTGGACACACAGAGCTGCACGGACGACACGTGACGCGTCCAGTCGGAGACCGGCCGGCCGCTGGCCACCGCCGCGTTGAACAGGCGTGCGCCGTCCAGATGGACGGGCAGGTTGTGGCGCCGGGCGATCGCCGCCACGGCCGCGAAGTACTCGGGCGAGAGGATGGCGCCGCCGCATCGGTTGTGCGTGTTCTCCAGACAGATCACGCCGGGAGGTGCCCAGTGATAGAAATGGTAGTGGTGCGACGGCAGGTGAATCGCCGCCTCGATGGCGTCGAGCGGAAGCGTGCCGTCGAGGTTGGTCCGGACCGGGTGCATGACCATGCCCCCGAGTGCCGACGCGGATCCGTTCTCGTACTGGTAGATGTGCGATTCGTCGCCCAGGATCACTTCCTGGCCGCGACCGCAGTGCGCGAGCAGCGACCCCAGATTCCCCATCGTCCCGCTGCTGACGAAGAGGCCGGCCTCCATCCCAGTGAGCCGGGCCGCCAGGGATTCCAGACGATTGACCGTCGGATCCTCGCCAAAAACGTCGTCGCCAAGCTCCGCCGTCGCCATCGCCTGCCGCATGGCCGGCGTCGGCAGCGTGACCGTATCACTCCGTAGATCGATTGGCATAAACCTTTCCGTGCAGTATGAAGTAGAACGACCACCGCCCCGCAGTCGTCACCGACTGACAAGCACCACCGACTATTCCCTGACCCACCGGTCCATCCACGTGATGAACTCGTGATACCACAACGCGCTGTTTGCAGGCCTGTTGATCCAGTGCCCCTCGTCCGGGAGGTAGACGAGCCGTGACGGCACGCCCTGCCGCTGCAACGCGGTGAACAACTGCAGTCCCTCGCCGATCGGCACGCGGAAGTCGAGCTCGCCGTGCGTCACCAGCGTGGGCGTCTTGAAGTTCCTGGCGTAGGTGTGCGGCGAGAGCCTGGCGTAGAGATCCGGGTTCGTCCAGGGCGTGCCTTTCAAATCCCATTCCGGGAACCACAGCTCCTCGGTGACGCCGTACATGCTCGTCAGATTGTAGACGCCGGCGTGCGTGACGATCGCTTTGAAGCGTGTCGTGTGACCAAGGAACCAGTCCATCATGTAGCCGCCGAATGACGCGCCCGCTGCTCCCGTCCGACCCCTCTCGACGTACGGCAGCGCCTCGGCGAAATCAGCGCCTTTCATCAGGTCCTCGTAGACCATGCCCGCCCAGTCGCCGCTGATCTCGTCGGTGAACTGCTGGCCAAAACTCGTGGACCCATGCGGGTTCGGCATGAACACCACGTAGCCGGCGGCGGCAAAGACCTGTGCGTTCCAGCGGAACGTCCAGCCGTCGTGCCACGAGTTCTGCGGCCCGCCGTGCACGAGGTAGAGCAGAGGGTACTTCTGCCCCTCCTTGAAGCCGGCCGGCTTCACCACCCACGCCTGGATCTTCGCTCCGCCAGCACCCTCGAACCAGACATTCTCACCCGGGCGAAGCCTGAACGCGGCAAGAGCAGGATTGGTGGAGGTCACCTGGCGGACCCCCTGCAGGACCTGTCCTTTGGCGGCCGTGAGCGGTGCGCTGAACACCTCGGCGGGAGCCGCCAGGGTCGTCTGGCTGAACACGAGCGTCCGCCCGTCGCCCGACACCTGGAGGTCGCCGTTCGACCCCGAACGGAGGATCGGCAGGGGTTCACCGCCTGCCAGGTCCAGCCGGAAGATGTCACTGCGCCCCTCGTTCTCCGCGGTCAGGTAGACCGTCTTCGAGTCCGGCGCCCACACGTAACTGTCCGCCGATCGGTCCCACGACGCGGTGATCGACCGGTGTTCGCCGGTCTTGCGGTCGTAGAGCATCAACTGCCAGCGGTCCGCCTCGAAGCCCGGTCGCTGTTGAGCCCGGTAGGCGACGTAGCGGCCATCAGGCGAGTAGGCAGGACCGCCGTCGGCGGCCGGGTTGGTCGTGATCTTCTTCGGCTTCGCCGCCGGATCGGCAAGGTCCAGGAGGAACAGGTCGCTGTTGGTGCTGATCGACTCCATCGGGTCCGTCTTGCGGGCGAAGGCCAGTTCCTTCGAGTCCGGCGAGAAGGCGTAGTCGTCCGGGCCGCCGAGCGAGAACGGAGGCACATCCGCCTCGCCCGGCGTCACATCGCGGGGCGCGGCGGATCCATCCGAAGGGATGAGGAAGATATGGCTGAACTTCCCTTCCTTCCACGACACCCAGTGCCGGAACATCAGGCGGTCGGCCACGCGGGCCCGGCTCTTCCGGTTGTCGAATTCCTTCACCTTCTGAGCGTTGCACTCGTTGGTCGTGCACTCCGGGTAGACGTCCGAGCCGAACGCCATCGACTTGCCGTCCGGCGACCACGTGACGCCGCCTGCTTCGGTGCCCAGGCTGGTCAGCTTGCGCGGCTCGCCGACAGGTCCGATCGGGCCCATGTCCACCACCCAGATCTGAGAGCCGCCGTCGCGCGTGGAGATGAACGCCAGTTTCGTGCCGTCCGGTGACCAGCGCGGCGTGTCCTCGCCCTGCTCGGAGCGGACGATCGAGATCGCCTCGCCTCCGGCAACGGGCACGAGCCAGATGTGATTTCGCCGGGCGTTCTTCTCGAGACTGACGTCGGTCACCACGTAGGCGATGCGACGGCCGTCCGGAGACAGGCGCGGATCGGAAACGCGCCTGAGCTTCAACATCTCCTCGACGCTGAAGGGCGGCGCGGAGGTCGACTGCGCCGCGACCAGAGGCGCACCGAGGGCCAGCAGGACTGCCGACGCCAGGAGCGGACGAACTCGCATGAAAGCCTCCAGATGAAGGGCGACAAACGGGGAGTATAGCGTGTCGGCACGGGAGATGCGCCAGCGCAGGTGGGTTCTGCGCCCGGTCCACGACGTGTGTCGCGCGATCGTCGCAAGAATGCTGGCCTTTTCCAACCGGGTTGACAGTCGCGACGGGCCTTTGCGCCCAACGGCGGACGACAAAGCGTGGCTGGAAATGCCGTCCGAGGCGGAGAACGATGTGGCAAGAACTGCACGACGCGTCGCCTGGCAGCGCAGTTGAGGCACGAGGGGACCGTTGGCGCGTGATCGACGTGGATCGGTACGACGACTGCGCCGTCTGCCGGGTGCTGGGCACGACCGCCTCCAATCGTGGCGTCGAGCGGTCGCTCCTGCTCCCATTCGACCGCCTCCGACCCGGCAACCGCCCTGCGCGACTTCGCCGGATCGGCCGTCGCCGCTGGATGCTCGCGCTCCGCGCACTGAGCGTGGATTTCGAGGCGCGAGGAGGTCTTCGGGGTGCGGCGTTCGCGCGGCTGACGCTCATCGACTACCAGCTCGAGCCGGCGCTCGCGTGCGCCCGCGGCGCCACGCGCGTCCTGATTGCCGATGAGGTTGGCCTTGGGAAGACGATCGAGGCTGGCTTGATCCTGGGCGACATCTGGGCTCGCACGAGTTCTCCGCGTGCACTCGTGGCGGCACCCGCAGGCCTGTGCCAGCAGTGGGTCGAGGAACTGCAGGATCGCTTTCGCCTGCCGGCCGTGCTCGTTGACGCCGGCGAACTCCGACGAGCCTCGCGACTGGCGGCGCCGGACGACAGTGTGTGGGCGCGGATCCCGCTGGCCGTCGTGTCGATTGATTTCGTGAAGCAGCCGGAAGTGCTTCACGGGCTCGCGGCCGTGCGGTGGGATCTGCTCGTCGTGGACGAAGCGCACCTGGCCGCGATGGCACGGGAGCGGGCCGCCGCCGTTCGCTGGCTCGCGCGGCGCGCGCGCCGGGTCGTGCTGCTGACCGCGACACCACACCCCGGCGAGCCTGGTGCGTTCGAGGCCCTGGCGGAGATCGGCCGCCTGCCCGCCGATCAGCCGATGGTGATGTTCCGACGGACTCGGCTCGACCTCGGGTTCACAAATGCCAGGCACGTGCGGATCCTGTCGGTTCGCCTGTCGCCGGTCGAGACACGAATGCATGCACTTCTCCATCGGTACTGCTCGAAGGTCTGGAGGGAGACGGACGGGCAAGGCGCCAACCCCGACGCGCGACTGGCAATGATTGTTCTCGGCAAGCGGGCATCATCCGGCGCGGCGTCGCTCGCGATATCGCTCGATCGTCGTCTTCAGGCGCTGTCGTCCGGGCCTGATGCGGCCGGCTGGCAACCGTCCCTCCCTCTTGCGGCGGAGGACGAAGACTGCAGCACGGCCGACGAGGATCCGACGTCGGTGCTCGCGGCGCCGGGGCTGTCGGATCGGCAGGCCGAGAAGCGGATGCTCCAGCGGCTGCTCGATCTCGCCCGCGAGGCGGTCCGGTCCGACAGCAAGGAACGCCGGCTCGGCCGCCTCCTCCTGCGCATCACCGAACCAGCCGTCGTCTTCACCGAGTACCGCGACACGCTGGAGCGGCTCGCACGCGTCCTGTCGGAGCACGCGAGTTTGGCCGTGCTCCACGGCGGCCTCGACGCGCGAGCGCGGAACGACGCGGTGCGGGCATTTGCCGAGGGCCGGGTGCGGGTGCTCCTCGCAACCGACGCGGCGGCGCACGGCCTGAACCTCCATACGCGGTGTCGGCTCGTCGTCAACCTCGAGTTGCCGTGGAATCCGGTACGTCTCGAGCAGCGGATCGGGCGCGTCGATCGCATCGGCCAGTCGCGGACGGTGCATGCCGTGCACCTGGTCGCGGCGGGAACGAGCGAAGAGCAGGTCCTCGCGCGATTGGTGGTCCGACTCCACCGCGCGAGAGAGGTGCTCGGCACCGCAAGTTCGCCCCTCGGCCACCTGACCGAATTCCAGGTGGGCGAGCACGTCATGACGGGCGCGGGAACGCCGCCTGACAGGCTCGACGTCGGTGAGACGTCGACCGTTCGTTCGCCGTTCGCTGACCGGGCCGCCTCGGCGCATGGCGGCGTCCGCCGTCTCGACCTGCGGGTCGAAGCACGCGCCGAGGTCGCGAGGCTGAAGCAGGTTCGGGAGTTGGCTCGAGGACCGCGCCCCGAACCGTCCCGCGTGTCGGATCTCGAGGGCGTGCTGTCCGATCTCGGCCCGTCGGGCGCGTGGTGGACCGTGCTGCGCCGCCGAGACTTCGTCGCGGGTCTTCTGCCATGTGTGCTCTGTCTGCACCGCGTGCAGGTGGTGGACGGCGCGGGGCGGATCGCGGAAAGACTCCTCGTGCCGATCCGTATCGATGTTCCGATCGACGCGCTTCGGACGGTTGCGGTCAATCGCGGTGCTCTCCGCGCGCTGCTCGATGCGGCGCGCGACACGCTGTCGGCCGCCGCGCGTGCGTGGGTCGAGCGGTACCTGGACGCCGGACGTGAATCGCTTCGTCTGGCGGTCGCGCCGTTGTGCGCCCGACAGATCGAGATCGCTCGCGTCGCGGATGCGACGCCGGTGGTCGCGCTCCAGCCCGGCCTGTTCGATCGGCGCGCGCTGAAGTCGGCCGACCGCGATGAGGCGCTGCGCCGGCGGAGCGAAACCGACGACGACGCCCGGCTGTCTGCCCTGACGCGCGCGACCGACCTCTCCCTCGCCGGCCCACCGGCCGTGCTGCTGGTGGCCGTGGTGACCTAGGCCACCGAGGTCCTCCGACCTCCGCGGCCTCTGCGGGCTTGGTGGCCCTATGCTCCCTGGCGTTTCCGGCACGCTGGTATCGGAGTACTTCCTCGAGGAGATCCTGCCCGTGCTGTTTGCGGGCCGCCTCGGTGAGAGCACGCGTGCCCACGGCTGGCGCAGCCTCGTCCGCTGGCAACGCGACCGCGGCCGGCTGCTCGGGCCGGTCAGCAGCGCACGCGTGGTGTTCGACACGGCCGCCATACCTGTGGCCGCGACCCTTGGGTTTACCGCGGGCCCCGCAGCGCCGATTCCGCGCGCGGATCTCATCGTCGCGCCGCTGCTGGCGGATGACTCGATCCGCCTGCTGCTCGTAACAGCGGCGTGGTCACAGGACCTGGAACAGATCTGGCGCACGAGTATTCGTCATGGCCTGGCTGCCGGGACCAGGTGGTGCGTCTGCACGAACGGGCGCAGCCTGCGGCTCGTTGACGCGCGCGCCACCCACGCGCGCCGTTTCGTGCAGTTCGACCTCGACGCTGCGATCGACGACGAGCGGAGCATGGCGGCGCTCTGGGCACTGCTTGGCGCAGACACTTTCCTGGTCCAGGAGACCGGTGCGTCGGACCACCGCCGCATCGATGAAGCGGAGTCGTCCGGCGACATCTCCCTGATCGAACAGGTCGTTGCCGCGTCGGCCCGCCACACGGTTGGCGTCTGTCGGTCGCTGAGACGCGGGGTCCTCGAGGCGCTTGGCGAGCTGCTGTCGGACTTTGCCGGCTGCACCCGCAACCCGCACACGACACCTGGACCCGATCTCGACGCCATTCACGAACAGGCATTGACCGTCGTCTACCGGATCCTGTTCCTCCTGTTCGCCGAATCGCGGAGCCTCGTTCCGGTGTGGCACCCGGTGTACCGCGACAGCTACTCGCTCGAGGCGGCGCGAACTCTCGCCGAGCGGCCCGGCCCCGCTCGTGGTCTGTGGGAGACGCTGCAGGCCATTTCCCGGCTCGCGCACAACGGGTGCCGCGCTGGCGACCTGCGCGTGACACCGTTCAACGGTCGCCTGTTCGCGCCCGCGTCGACGCCGCTCGGCGAGCACGGTCGCGTGAGCGACGAGTCGGCGCGGAGGGTGGTGCTGGCGTTGTCCACGGCGCCGGGGCGATCGGGTGCGGCCCGGGCGCGCATCGTGTATCGCGACCTGGGCGTCGAACAGCTTGGTGCGGTGTACGAAAGCGTACTCGACTACCGTCCGCGCCTCGAGCCCGACACGGCTCCAGCGCCAGCGCGCGCACCGAACCGCCGACTGCGAGGTGGAGTGCGGGTGCGCCTCGAGCCGGGCGGCCGGACGCGCAAGGCCACGGGCACGTTCTACACGCCGCGATCGATTACCAGCCACCTGGTGCGGCAGACGCTCGAGCCGCTCGTCGCGCACGCGACGACCGAAGACATCCTCCGCCTCCGGATTGTCGATCCCGCGATGGGCAGCGGCGCCTTTCTGGTTGCCGCCTGTCGGTTCCTCGCCGCCGCGTACGAGGCGGCGGTCATCGAGGGCGGCGGTTGCCAGCCGAACGATGTGTCGGACGAGGATCGCCGTGGGTTCAGGCGCCTGATCGTGCAGCGGTGCGTGTACGGCGTGGACCGAAATCCGGTCGCCGTCCAGCTTGCGCGGCTCTCGCTGTGGTTGACGACGCTCGCACCCGATCGGCCGCTGACGTTCCTGGATCACCACCTGCGCGTCGGTGACAGCCTCGTCGGTGCATCGCTCGACGACCTGCGGCGATGCCCGCCCGGTTGCGCCGGAAGAGCGGAGCGGTCTGGCGATGTCGGCGGCCGGCTGCCTCTGTTCGGCGACGAGCCGACGGGGCCTGACATCCGGGCGGTCTGGCCGGATCGCGACCGCGTTGCCGCGCTGCCGGACGACACGTTGGCGATCGTGCGGGAGAAGGAGAGGCTTCTCGGCGCCATGGCGGGCGAGGCCTCGCCGCTGGCGCGGTGGAGAACGCTGGCGGATCTCTGGTGCGCGTTCAGCTTCATGGATCGCCGCGTCACTGATGGCGGCCGCCTGTTCGGTGCGCTGGCGGATCAGGTCCTGCGCGGGCGCCCCTCCCTGCCGTTGGCGCTGTCCGCGTCCCGGCTCGACGAGGCGCGCGAGGCCGCGCGGCAGCGTCGATTCTTCCACTGGGTGCTCGAGTTCCCTGAGGTGTTCTTCTCCGCCGACGGGACGCCGCTGGCGCGGCCGGGGTTCGACGCAGTGATCGGCAACCCTCCTTGGGACATGGTGCGCGGCGACGACCGCGACGCGGCTGCCCGCAGGGGGGGCAAGGTGGAGAGCGGCCGGCTCCTTCGCTTTGCCCGCGACTCCGGGCTCTACCGGGCGCAGGGCGCGGGTCACGCGAATCTGTACCAGTTGTTCGTGGAACGTGCCGTCCGGCTGGCCAGGGACGCCGGACGGATTGGCCTTGTCGTGCCGTGGGGGCTGGCCGCCGATTCCGGGTGCGCGCCCCTGCGCCGCCTGCTGCTCGATCGCTGTCGCGTCGATTCACTCATCTCCTTCGAGAATGCCAACGCGATCTTCCCGATTCATCGCAGCGTGCGTTTCCTGGTCTTCACGGCCAGCACGGGCGGACGGACCGACGCCATTCCCTGCTGGCTGGGGCAACGGGATCCGGCGGTCCTCGATGCGATTGGAGAGGGCCCGAGCGGATCCGGACCTCGGTGGCCGTTCATCGTCACCCGCGGCCTGCTGCAGCGGGTGTCAGCGGACGATCTCGCGATTCCCGACCTGCGGACGCGGCTGGATCTCGAAATCCTCGAACGCGTGGCGCACGCGTTTCCGTCCCTTGCGTCCCGTGACGGGTGGGGCGTCGAGTTCGGCCGCGAGTTGAACGCCAGCGACGACCGCCCGCACTTCGACAGCAGCCCAGAGGGTCTTCCGGTGCTGGAGGGCAAGCATCTCCAACCGTTTCGCGTGGTCGTGCCGGCGGACGGCGCTCGTATCGCCGCAGCAGCCGCACATCGACTGCTCCGCCAGTCCCCCACCTTCGGCAGGCCGCGGCTGGCCTATCGTGACGTCGCGAGCGCGACGAACAGGCTGACGCTCATCGCCGCGATCGTTCCTGGCGGGTGCGTGACGGTGCACACACTGTTCTGTGCGCGAACGCCGCTCAGCGACGAGGACCAGCAGTTCCTGTGCGGTATGTTCAACAGCCTGATGGCGAACTACCTCGTTCGGCAACGCGTCACCACGCATGTGAGCGCCGGCATCATCGCCCGGTTGCCCGTGCCTGGACCCAGCGTCGCGTCGCCCCAACGACACCGGATTGCGTCGCTCGCGGCCCGTTTGTCGACAAGCCGTGAGCCGGAAACCGACGCGGCGTACGTGCAATTGCAGGCTGAGGCGGCGGCGGTCTATCGGGTGACGGCGGCGGAACTCGAGCACATCCTCGGTACGTTTCCGCTGATCGACGCTGCCATCAGACGTCAAGTCGCCGACGCGTGGGCTGATCTCCGCTGAAGCCCGCCCCTCTTTGGCCCGGCAGCACGGCCGCGACGGCGGCGGCACCGAGGGGCGTCCTCACGGCCAGCTCGACTCAGGCAAGCACGACGGCCATCAGGACCGCCAACTGGTCGCCGTCGTTGCGAACGCTGTGAGTTTCACCGTTCCCGGTCAGCATCGCATCTCCGGCTTCGAGACAGGTATCGACGCCGTTGTCCGTGGCCGTCAGCCGGCCGCTCAACAGGTAGTAGATTTCCGCATCGGGTCCGTGCGCGTGCACCCCGATCGACTGACCCTTCTCCAGGTTCAGGAGGGCGCAGAGGTTCACCTTCCCGAAGCACTCGCTCTTCTCGAGCAGGTTGATGCAGCGGATGGTGCCGTCACCGCCGCGGATCTGGTCTCGCATCTCGATGCGCATGTCCTGTTGTCTCTTGATCATGTCACTCCCCTTCTCTGTCGCGTCCCGGCAGGTTGGCCGATCCGAGGGCGCCATTGTAGGCGACACACCGCGGATCGGAGGAGCGTGGCCTGTGTTTCGGCGGCTGCCGTATACCCTTACAGTAGCGCCACGACCAGGCTGCCGAGCAGGATGGCCAACACCGTCGTGGTGAGAGCGAAGAACGGCCAGTCGCGTTCCAGGACGTATTCGGCGACCGAGATCACCACGCGCCCAACCGGCGTGGCCATCAGGACCAGCAAGCCCGCCGTGGTCAGGAGGCCGGCCAGGCGGGCATTCCCGCCAGCCAGTTGAAGCACGAGGCCGACCGCAAGCAGCGTGGTGCTGGTCGTCACGCCAATCCGCAGCACACGGCCCAACCACCGTTCGAGTCGTCCGACGTCTGGAGCGATCATCACGACTTCACCAGCATGAGCATCGAGACAGCCACGAGGACGGCCGCCAGCAGGATCTTCAGCCATTTGGCGCGAGCCCTGGCGCCGACCGCGAAGCCAGCCCGGGATCCGACCATGACGCCGAGCACCGTGGCCGCCGCCATCCACGCGACGACCTCACCGCGGCCGTAGTAGATCACCGCGCCAGCGGTGGCCGTCACGCCAATCATGAACGCGCTCGTGGCCGCCGCGGCCCTCATCGGCACTCCGCACCAGATGTTCAGCGCCGGGACCTTGAGGATGCCGCCGCCCAACCCGAGGAGCGACGAGACGCTCCCGGCCACGAACGACACGACCATCGCCAGCGGCACCCGCCTGACCTGGTACGAGACCACTGCGCCGCTCTCGGCTTCGTAGTACCGCCCGCCGAGCCGGCCGGGATCCGCCGCAGGGTCGAGAATCACGTTTCGTCGCTCGAGCCGCGTCAGCATGGCGACCGCAGAGAGCATGGCGACGATCCCGAACAGGCGTTCGAGCGTCGGTGTCGAGAGCGAGGCTGCGGTGATGCCGCCGGCGAGACCGCCAGCGGTGGTCGCCACCTCGAGCAGCATGCCGAGCCGGAGATTCACCAGGGAGCGGCCCAGCCGGCCGGAGGTGACCACGCTCGAGGTCGCGATGACGGTGGTCAGGCTGATGCCGACCGCCAGCCGCATGGGCAGATGGAGCACCAACACCAGGAACGGGACGAGAAAGACGCCACCGCCAAGACCGAGGAGTGCGCCGAGCACGCCCGCACCGCCGCCTGCCAGGAAGAGTACGGTCACGAGGAATGGCGAGATGTCCGGCATCACTGCGGGGTGCCGAACTCGAAGGGCTTCAGCACGCCGTACAGCGTCGCCATCACCGGCGTATCGATCGCCGCGGCGCGGCCGCGCCGGATCACGGTTCCGACCAGCGCCTGGAGCTCCAGCGGTCTGCCCGAGACGAGATCGACCATCATCGACGACCGCATGGTCGCCGGGCTGTTGTCCATGTACCGCATCTTCTGTTCCCGGACGTCGTCGGCCACCGCGACGCCGGCGTGGCGCGCAAGCTGCTCGACCTCGCCCATCGCGCGGTGGAACGCGTCACGGAACGCCGGCTGTGCCCAGGCGGGACCAACCGCCAGCCGGGCCGCAGCCGTCAGCGCCGCGACTGGGGCGAGGAAGATGAACTTCTCCCAGATGGGGATGCGGCTGTCGGCGGCGGCTTCCGACTGGATGTCCGCTCCGGCCAGCACCTCGTGGACGCGCGAGACCCTTTCGCTGATCACCCGATCGCCGGCTGCTTCGCCAAACACGATCCGACGAACCGTGCCGACGTGTTCGATCTCGCCTGGCGCGGTCAGCGTGGCGCCGATGTACGTGGCGCCGGCGAGAACGTGCCCCGCGCCCACGACCGCCGCGACCTCGTCGGCGCTGTCCACGCCGTTCTGCAGCGTCAGCACGGCCGTGTCCGGACCGACGAGGGGTGGCAGCAACAGGAGCGCCTCGCGGTTCGAATACGTCTTCACGGCGAGGATCACGAGATCGACCGCGCCGACCAGGGCCGCGTCGGCTTCGGCCCGGGCCGCGACCACGAAGTCACCGAGCTGGCTTCGAACGCGCACGCCTCGCTCACGAACAGCCCGGAGGTTTGTTCCACGCGCGATGAACACGACCTCGTGCCCCGCCTGCGCGAGCCGCCCGCCGTAGTAGCCCCCGACCGCACCTGCGCCGACAACCGCAATTCGCATGGGGTTCAGCTAATCCTTCTTCACAACGCCGATGTTCGCCACCGTCTCGCCCTTCGTCATGGACGGCACCGCCCGGAGGTAGAGCACGACGCCCGATTCAGGAGCGCGAGCCTCGAACACGGTCTTCCCGACGTAATCCGTCACGTAACCTACGAGCCTGCCCTTCTGCACGTAGGTTCCGCGCTTGACCAGCGGATAGAATACGCCCGTCTGCTCGCTGGTGATGCCGGCGATTCGCTCGATCCAGACCGGATTGTCGATGATCGTCGGCACGCCCGGCAGCATCTTCAGGTATCGCATCACGCTCAGGCACCCGTTGATGAGCGCATTCACATCGTCGGTCTCCACGGTGCCTGCGTGCCCCGCCTCGGCCGTCAGTGACGGCTTGCCGCGCGTGCTCGCCGTGTTCTCGAGGTAGCGCGACTGCGCCGGATCCTTCGGGCGGTCGGCGGAGATGATGATCGTGTCGAGTCCGAAGGCGAGCGCCATCTCGCGTGCGATCTGATCCTGTTTCTGGTTGCCGGTGACCGTCCAGTAACTGTAGGGTCTGAGGCTCTCGTCGAGATCCCCTCCGTGCAGATCGATCAGATGGTCGCTCGGTTCGACCACCTGTTTCGTGATCAGGTAGGCTGCGCGTTCGGTTTGCGACCCGTTCGGATTCCCCGGGTAGAACCGGTTCATGCTCTTGCCGTCCACCGGATTGACGTGCGCGATCTTCTGCTCGAACGACGCCAGGTTCACGAGCGGCACGACGATGACCGTACCGGCGATCTGGGCGGGCTCGAGAAGCGCAATCATCTTCTCGAGCGCGATGATCGACGAATACTCCGTGCCGTGAGCGCCGGCCACCAGCGCCAGGACGGGACCGGGCCGCGCACCGTTGACCACGGCCACCGGGATGTTCGTGGCGGCGTCGCTCCCGGCGGGCACCGCAATGATGCCCGTGACCTTCTGGCCGCGCGCCGCCGGGGCCGTCCCGCCGGGGACGGTCGGCCTCGGGTCGGCCGTCTGCGCCGCGGCAGCGGCGGTGACAACCCCGATCACGGTGAGTAGCAGAATTGCGCGAACGAGCATGGTCTTCATGGTGAACTCCGATCATCATCGCGATCCAGGTGGCGTGCGCCAGCAGGTCGCGAGGCTTGCGCCACAACGCCGGGAGGCTCCGGCGCAGGGCAGTATCGGTCGCGCGGGGCGGGAAAGCAATGGCATGGTCCGTTCGAGGTAGAATCGCGCGGATCCACTCACGCGCAGGAAGCAGCCACTGATGAGCGCAATCCGGCAGGTCACGAAGATTCCAGGGCCGAACTCCGAGGCCGTCATGGCCCGTCGTGAGGCGGCCGTGCCGCGTGGCCTCTATCACGCGACGCCGATCGTGGCCGCAAGGGCCGAAGGTGCGATTGTCGAGGACCTGGACGGCAACCGTTATATTGATCTTGCGGGCGGCATCGGCACGCTGAACGTCGGGCACTCGGCGCCCGCCGTGGCCGCCGCCGTGCGGGCCCAACTCGAGCGCTTCACGCACACCTGCTTCTCCGTCGCACCCTACGAGAACTACATCGCGCTGGCCGAGCGGCTCATCCGGCTGACCCCGGGATCGTTTGCGAAGAAGGCGATGTTTCTGAACACCGGCGCCGAGGTGGTCGAGAACGCGGTGAAGATCGCGAGACACGCGACGGGACGCCCGGGCGTGCTGGTATTCGAGGATGCCTTCCACGGCAGGTCGCTGCTCACCCTCTCGATGACGAGCAAGGTCCATCCCTACAAGGCCGGATTCGGCCCGTTCCCCGGCGAGGTCCACCGTGTGCCATACGCGTACTGCTATCGCTGCGCGTACAAGCGGACACCGGAAGAGTGCGCGACCGCCTGTGTCGATGCGATCGCGGATCACTTCAAGCGGTACTTCGATCCCGCGTCGATTGCCGCGGTCGTCGTCGAGCCCGTCCTCGGCGAGGGCGGCTTCGTGGTGCCGCCGCGCGACTTCCTGCCCCGCCTCGCCTCGCTCTGCCGCAGCCACGGTATCGTCGTCGTGGCCGACGAGGTGCAGTCGGGCTTCGGGCGTACAGGACGGATGTTCGCCTGCGAGCACTCGGGGTTCGAGCCCGACATCCTGGTCATGGCGAAGTCCCTGGCGGGCGGCCTTCCGCTCGGAGCCGTCGTTGGCCGCGCGGACCTGATGGACTCACCCGAGGTCGGCGGCCTTGGCGGGACCTTCGCCGGGAATCCGCTGGCCGTCGCCGCCGCGCACGCCGTGCTGGATCTGTTCGAGGACGGCTCGATGCTGGCCCGTGCCGAGGCAATCGGCGCGCGGATGGAAGACCGGGCGAGGACCTGGCTGCAACGGTTCCCTGTCGTTGGCGACGTGCGGCGGCTTGGGGCCATGGTGGGAATCGAACTGGTCGCTGACCGCGCGACGAGGGCGCCAGCCAAGGACGCGACGTCCGCGGTCGCCAGGCTCGCGTGGCAGCGTGGCGTGCTGTTGATTACCGCGGGCACCTACGGGAATGTCCTCAGGAGCCTCGTGCCGCTGGTGATCTCAGACGCCGAACTCGACGAGGCCCTCGACGTCCTCGAGAGCTGCCTGGCCGACGTGCGGGCCTGAACGGCGAATGCCGTTCTTCTACTGAGAGGCGTGGTCATGGCGAGCGAACATCCGTTTCTCCTGGCCGGTTCATGGGAGCGTTCCGCGCACGCGCTTCCCGTGGTCAACCCGTACGACAACTCGACGGTCGGTTCGACCTGGCTGGCGGGTGACCCAGAGTTCGAGCGGGCGACCGTGGCCGCCGTGGCTGCCGCGGCCGAGATGTGGCGCCTGCCCGCATACGAACGGGCGAACATCCTGATGCGCGCGTTCAAGGAACTCACCGAGCGGCGCGAGGAGATTGGCCGCACGATTGCCGGCGAGGCGGGGAAGGCCATCCGCGACGCACTGGGCGAGGCGGATCGCGGGACGATGACGTTCCAGGTGGCGGCGGAGGAGGCGCGACGCATCGGCGGTGAAGTGATCCCGATGGATCTCGCACCGCACGGCCGGAACAGAATCGCCTTCACCAGGCGCTATCCGATCGGTCCGGTCGCGGCCATCTCGCCCTTCAACTTCCCTTTCAATCTCACGGCCCACAAGCTCGCGCCGGCGATTGCCGCGGGCAATCCAATCGTGCTCAAGCCTGCCAGCAAGACGCCGCTGTCGGCGTTGATCCTCGCCGAGGCCCTCGACCACGCCGGAGTGCCGAAGGGCGCGCTGAGCGTGCTGCCGATGTCGCGTCGGACCGGGGATCGCCTGGTGACCGATGAACGTTACAAGCTGCTGACGTTCACGGGGTCGTCCAGCGTCGGGTGGGGCATGAAGGCGAGGGCCGGCCGGAAGAAGGTCATCCTGGAGCTCGGCGGAAACGCCGGCGTCATCGTCGACGAAACCGCGGACCTCGATTTCGCCGTTCGCCGGGTTGCGGTTGGCGGATTCGCACTGGCCGGTCAAAGCTGCATCTCGGTGCAGCGCGTCTACGTTCACCGCCGCCTGTTCGACCGCTTTGCGGCCGCCCTCGTCGCACGTGTCGAGATGCTGAAGGTGGGCGACCCGATGGATCCGGCGACCGACATCGGACCGATGATCGAAGAGCCGGAGGCCGCTCGCGTCGACGAATGGGTGAAGGAAGCCGTGCGGGAGGGTGCGCACGTGCTGACCGGCGGCACGCGGCTGGGGCCGGCGCTGTTCGCGCCGACCGTGCTCACGGGCGTGCCGGAAACCGCGAAGGTCTGCGCGCAGGAGGTCTTCGCGCCGGTTGTGGGCCTCTACCCGTTCGACGATTTCGCCGACGCGATCGCCCGGGTCAACCGGTCGTCCTTCGGGCTGCAGGCAGGCGTGTTCACGAACGACCTGCTCCGCACGCTCGTCGCGATGGACGCACTCGAGGTCGGTGGAGTCATCGTCAACGACGTCTCCGCCTGGCGCATCGACCACATGCCGTACGGCGGCGTGAAGGACTCGGGCATCGGCCGCGAAGGTCCTCGCTACACGATCGAGGAGATGACCGA
Source organism: Vicinamibacterales bacterium (assembly GCA_036504215.1). Classification (NCBI taxonomy): domain Bacteria; kingdom Pseudomonadati; phylum Acidobacteriota; class Vicinamibacteria; order Vicinamibacterales; species Vicinamibacterales bacterium. Next base: position 124,447 of record DASXVO010000046.1, read on the forward strand.
ACCGAAGCTCATCGTGATCAATCGTGACGTCGCGCAGGGCTAGGACGGTCCCAGGACCCGTTCCATGCGGATGATCCGGACGACCGTGTAGCTGCCGGTGCCGATCTGGCGCAGCAGGGCGATGTCCTTGTTCGCGCCAACCGCCAGCGGCCGCTCCGGCTTGAAGGCCTTCCAGTCCATCACCTGGACGGCCTCCCCTTCCTTCCAGCCCTGGTTCGTCACCGCGATGAGGCCCGTCGCGTCCACCGTTTCGAGCGCGGCGAACACGCGCATGTCACCCAGATCCTCGACACGGAGCGCCTGGACCGCCTGTCGATCGCCCTTCGGACCTGCCACCTTCACCACCCGACTCGAACCGAGGGCGAGGTCGCCGGTGAACGGCGCGATCCCGGTCCCCGGAACGATCGACGCGTTCTTGATGATGATCGTGTAGAGGTTCGAGTCGTTGATCGGAAGCGAGGCGTAGAGGTTCGCATCGGCGCCCTGCACGGCGTTCGTGGCGAGTGCGTCGAGCGCCGTCAGGATCGCGACGACGTTCAGCTTGATCAGTTCACGGTCGGCCGCGTCCCCTGCATAGGGGCCGGTTTCGATCAGCACGATCGGCGTGCCCCACTTCGTCACGTTGTCCCCGAACGCGCGGACCTCGAACTCGTCGTCGTATCGCGCAACCTGCCCGGGCGCCAGCGCCTCCACGGATTGCCGGATGACGGCGCAGGTGCGCTTGGCGAGCAGTCTCCCCGGGGTCTCCGTGCGGGCCTCGTCGAATGCCACGGCGAGCAGGGATATCGAGGCCGGCTTCGACTTGCCGGCCGACGTGCGCCAGTTCTGATTGTGCAGGTTGAAGCCGAGCGCGGGCTGCAGCCGATCGCGGAGCGCCTTGAGCGCGCGGCCCTCGGGCGCCTGCAGGAGCAGGGCATCGCGGTTGATGTCGATTCCCTGTGCGTTGCGCCGCTGGAAGCGCTGGGCGCCATCGGGGTTGAGCATCGGCACGACGTGAACCGTCAACTGCCGGAGCAGTCGCTGCACCGCCGGGTCCGCCTGGTGGTGAGCCACCATGCGCAGGATGTCGATGAGCGCCGACGTGGCGGTCGGCTCGTCGCCGTGCATCTGCGACCACAGGAGCACGTGCATCGGGCCGGTGCCGAACCAGATGTGGTTGATCGAACGCCCCTCTTCCGAGCGCCCGATTTGCTCCATCTTGTAGAGCCCGGCCCCTTCGGCCAACGCCGTGTCCAGGCTGACCAGCAGGCGGGCGTGATCGAGGAGGGCCGGCGGCCCCACGTCGACATGCTCGGCCTCCCAGATTCGCGCGACACCAAGCGCGTCGCGCTGGGGATCCTGCACCGCGGCGAAGGATACGCCGACAGGGATGCTCAGGACGGTGATCGCGGATAGCGCGAGAACGGCGCGGCGTGCGTGTCGATTCATGGCCGTAAGTATGTACAGGGACCGTCAGACCGGGAGCGGAGGGTGGAACAGGCTCTCGAGCGCCTCGCCGGCGTCATGGTGACCGAACCGGTATCCGCCCTCGAGGGCGCGCGCCGGTGTCATTTTCGTGCTCGCCAGGAGCAACGGGTCCGCCATCTCGCCCACCGCGATGCGAAGGGCGAAGCCGGGAGCGGGCATGAAGCTCGGGCGGTGGAGCACGCGGCCGAGTGCGATGGAGAACGCCCTGTTCCGGACGGGATTCGGTGACCCGAGGTTGATCGCGCCGCTGATCGCCTCGTTGCCCAGCGCCCAGGTGGTCATCCCGACCCAGTCGTCCACGTGGATCCATGACATGAACTGCCGGCCGGATCCCAGTGGTCCCCCGACACACAACTTGAACGGCAGCACCATCCGCGGCAGCGCCCCGCCGTCGGCCGCCAGCACGATGCCGGTCCGGAGCAGCACGACGCGAAGCGCCGACGCAGCCTTGCTGGCCTCTCCCTCCCAGAACGTGCACACGTGCGCGAGGAAGTCGTCGCCCGCCGGCGACTCCTCCGTCAATTCCTCGTCTCCGCGATCGCCATAGAAGCCCTGCGCCGACGCGTTGATGAGAACGCGCGGGCGATGCGTGAGGCCGGCGACGGCCTGGACGAGGCTTCGGGTCGCGTCGAGTCGGCTGTCGAGGATGCGGGCCTTGCGCTGTCTGTTCCAGCGCCCGCCCGCAATGGACTCGCCGGCCAGGTTGACGATCGCGTCCGCGTGCTCGAGCGCAGATGCCCAGTTCCCGGCGGTGCCGTCGGGATCCCAGGCGAACGTGGTGACGGGCGCCGACCACGGCGGCGTCCCGCCGCTGCCGCGGCGCGAGAGGACGAGCACCTGGTGGCCATCTGCCAGCAACCGGCGCTGGAGAGCGCGGCCGAGGAATCCGCTGCCGCCGGCGAGGGTTACCTTCACGCGGCTCCTCCTGGTTTGGACCGATGGACCATTCTACCGCCCTTGAGCCGCAAGCCTCGTGATGCTACCGTCGTCCGCGTGAAACCTCTGCATCCGACGCCCCTCCGGCGGCCGGACGCTTCGGGCGGTGCCGAACCGCATCAACCGCGGCTCCTCGACGCCCCGGCGCCTGGCGACCATCTGGCCGGAACCGTCGAACGAGTCACCTTTCACAACGAGGAGAACGGCTTCTCGGTGCTTCGCGTGCAGGTGCGCGGCCGCCGCGAGCTCGTCACCCTCGTCGGGCACGCGGCCTCGATCTCCGCCGGTGAGTTCGTCCAGGCCGAGGGCAGCTGGCAGAACGACCGCCAGCACGGTGTGCAGTTCAGCGCTCGCGTGCTCAACGCCGTCGCGCCGACGACCGTCGAGGGGATCGAGAAATACCTGGGTTCGGGACTCATCAAGGGCATCGGCCCGCATTTCGCCAAGCGCCTGGTGGGCGCGTTCGGAACCGCTGTCTTCGACGTCATCGACGGCGGGCCGGAGCGACTCCGCACGGTCGAGGGCATCGGTCCCGTGCGCGCGCAGCGCATGGTCGAGGCGTGGCGCGATCAGAAGGCCGTGCGTGAGATCATGGTCTTTCTGCACTCGCACGGCGTCGGCACGTCGCGGGCCGTGCGGATCTTCAAGACCTACGGTCCAGACGCCATCGCGATCATCAGCGAGAACCCGTACCGGCTCGCTGCCGACATCAGGGGCATCGGGTTTCTCACGGCAGATCGAATTGCCGGCACGCTCGGCGTCGAGAAGACCTCGATGATCCGCGCGAGAGCGGGGATCGGGTACACGCTGACCGAGGCGATGGACGAGGGGCACTGCGGGCTGCCGCTCGCCGATCTCCACGGGGCGGCGTCGAGGCTGCTGGAGATCCCGCAGGCGCTCGTCGCCGAGGCGCTGGATCTCGAGACGGCCGGCGGCACGGTGGTCCACGATACGGTCGATGGCGCGCCGTGCGTGTTCCTGTCCGGGTTGTATGCCGCCGAGCGGACGATCGCGGCGCGTCTTCGTGCGCTGGCTGCCGGCCACGTGCCGTGGAAACCGATCGACACGGCGCGCGCCGTGCCCTGGGTGGAAGCGCAGCTCGGCATGACGTTGGCGGCGATGCAGGCCGAGGCTGTTCGCCTCGCCGCGACGTCGAAGGTTCTCGTCATCACGGGCGGACCCGGCGTCGGCAAGACCACGCTGCTCAATGCCATCCTGACGGTGCTCCGCGTGCGCGGCGTCCGTCTGGCCCTGTGCGCGCCCACCGGACGCGCGGCCAAGCGCATGTCCGAGACGACGGGGCTCGAGGCGAAGACCATCCATCGGACGCTGGAGGTCGATCCCCGGAGCGGCGGGTTCCGGCGCCAGGAATCGAATCTGCTCGAGTGCGACCTGCTGGTGGTGGACGAGACGTCGATGGTGGACGTCCCGCTGATGCACGCGCTGCTGCGTGCCGTGCCGCCGCACGCGGCCGTGATTCTCGTCGGCGACGTGGACCAGTTGCCGTCGGTCGGCCCGGGCCAGGTGCTGGCGGACATCATCGATTCAGCGGCCGTTCCTGTCGTGCGGCTCACCGAGGTCTTCCGCCAGGCGAGCGAGAGCCGGATCATCGTCAACGCGCACCGCATCAACCGGGGCGAGTTGCCCGAGGTGACGGCAGGCGCGACGGACTCCGACTTCTACTTCAGTGAAATCGACGAGCCGGAGCAGGGTGTCCGCCGGTTGCTGCAGATCGTCCACGAGCGGATTCCCGCGCGGTTTGGCCTCGATCCCATCCGCGACGTGCAGGTGTTGTGTCCGATGAACCGGGGCGCGCTCGGCGCGCGCGCGTTGAATCTCGAGCTGCAGCAGCTCCTCAACCCCGGCCGTGAGGCGCGCATCGAGCGGTTCGGCTGGACCTTCTCGGTCGGCGACAAGGTGATGCAGGTCGAGAACGACTACGACAGGGATGTGTACAACGGCGATGTCGGCTTCATCACGGCGCTCGACCCGGATCGGGCCGAGCTCGTGGTGGACTTCGACGGCCGCGCGGTTCCGTATGACTGCTCCGATCTCGATCGCCTCGTGCTCGCCTACGCCACGACGGTGCACAAGTCGCAGGGCTCGGAGTATCCGGCCGTGGTGATGCCGGTGGCGACCGAGCACTATCCGATGCTGCAGCGGAACCTGCTGTACACCGGGGTGACGCGCGGCAAGCGGCTGGTCGTGATCGTCGGCCAGCGCAAGGCGCTGGCGATTGCGGTGAGCGGGCGCCAGGCGCGCCGGCGGTGGTCGAAGCTGAAGGAGTGGATGCAGGCGGACGGACCGCACTTGACACGCCGGGCGTTCGGGTGTTAACTAAATGGTTAGTGTGACCAACCGGTTAGTCATATAGACAGACCGGTCGCACCAACGGAGCCGCCGTGAAGAGACCCGCCGCCGACAGCCGGAACGCCATCCTCGCCGCCGCCACCACCGAGTTCGCGGCCCGCGGGTTCGACGGTGCCTCGGTAGACGACATCGCCCGCCGCTCAGGCCTCAATAAGGCCATGATCTACTACCACTTCAAGAGCAAACAGGGCGTCTACCTCGAAATCCTCCGCGAGATGTTCCGCGCCCTCGGCGCAAGGACCCGGACAATCGTCGAGTCCGACGAGACACCCGCACGCAAAATCGAGGCGTTCATCGATGCTTTGAACGCGGAAGCCGTCGCCCGGACCCACTTCCCCCCGATGATGATGCGCGAGATGGCCGACGGCGCCCGCCGTCTCGACCGAGACACGCTGGGCCTCATGGCCGCCCTGTTCGGAAACCTCAGCGCGATTCTCGCCCAGGGCGCTGCCGCTGGCGTCTTCCGGCCCACCAATCCCGTGCTCACGTACTTCACGCTCATCGCTCCGGTCATCTTCTTCCGCGCCACCGCCCCTGTCCGTCAGGCGCTGCAGAAGCACCGCCTCGTCGACGCCCCGGCCTTCGACCCGGACGCCTTCATCGCCTACCTGAAGACCGGCGCCCTGACGGTGCTGACCACCGGCGCCTCGTGTCCGCTCGCCGCCCCGCGATCCGCCGCAGGGCCCGTGGGGACCGTTGCCACCACCACCACCCGCCGCCGCCGCACGTCCCGATCTGGAGATCACGCATGAAGCCCATCAACCCCGTCATCCTCGTTTCCATGGTCCTGTCGCTGGCCCTACCGCTCGCCGGGTGCAAGCCCAAGACGCCATCCGACCGGGTTCGCGCCTCCGGAAACGTCGAGGCCACCGAAGTTCAGATCTCGGCGCAGGTCGGCGGCCGCCTCCTGGATCTGAAGGTCGTCGAGGGAAGCCGCGTGGCGAACGGCGACATCCTCGCGCAGATCGACACGACCGACGCCGAACTGGCGTTGCGGCGGGCAACCGCGGACCGTGACCAGGCGAAAGCACAACTCGCCCTCCTCCTCGCCGGCGCCCGATCGGAGGACATCCGCCAGGCCGAAGCCCAGGTGAGAACTGCGGAAGCGGACGTCGTCGCGGTCCGCGACGACCTGTCGTCGGCCGAGACAGATCTCGTCCGCTTCGAAAGCCTGCTCAAGTCGAACTCCGGCTCGCAGAAGCAGCGCGACGATGCGGCGACGCGGCGGGATGTGTCGAAGGCTCGCCTGCAGGCCGCCGACGAGCGCGTCCGCGCGGCCCGCGAGACCGTCGTCCGGCTTCGCAACGGCGCACGGCCAGAGGAGATCGCCGGAGCCAGGGCTCGGCTCGCGGCGACCGAGGCGCAGATCGCCACGCTGCAGCAGAACATCAAGGACGCCACCGTCGTCGCGCCAGTCACCGGCATCGTCACGCAGAAACTTGCGGACGTCGGCGAAATCCTCGCTCCTCGAACGCCCATCGTCACAATCGTCGATCTCGACCACGCGTGGGCCAACATCTACATCGACGAGCCGGCCGTTCCTCGGGTCCACATCGGCCAGGCGGCGACGATCTTCACCGATGCCGGGGGCGGCGGGATCGGCGGCACGGTGACGTTCATCTCGCCGAAGGCCGAGTTCACGCCGCGCAACGTCCAGACGGCTGAGGAACGCTCGAAGCTGGTCTACCGGATCAAGGTGTCGGTGGACAACCAGAAGGGCGTGCTGAAGCAGGGTATGCCGGTCGAAGCCGACGTCCCGCTGGCGGCCAGGTAGGGCTGGCGCCATGTCCGACATTGCCGTCACCCTCGATCGTGTGAGCAAGCGCTTCGGCCAGATCGTCGCGGTGAACGACGTGTCACTGGAGATCCGCCGGGGCGAGATGTTCGGCCTCATCGGCCCGGACGGCGCGGGCAAGACGACGACGATCCGTCTGATCTGCGGGCTGCTCAACACCGACGCGGGACGCATCCAGGTGCTCGGGCACGATCCGGTTCGCCACCACTCGGCCGTCACCCGAACCGCCGGTTACTTCTCGCAGCGGTTCAGCCTCTACGGCGACCTGAGCGTCGACGAGAACATCGCGTTCTTCGCCGAGATCCACGGGTTGAGCCACTTCGAGGAGCGCCGCAACCGGTTGCTCGACATGACGCAGCTCACACCGTTCCGTCAGCGCCTCGCCGAGCGGCTGAGCGGCGGGATGAAGCAGAAACTGGCGCTCGCCTGCACGCTCGTGCACGAGCCGCAGATCATCCTGCTCGACGAGCCGACGACCGGCGTGGATCCGGTCTCTCGCCGCGAGTTCTGGAAATTGCTGTCGGAGTTCCTGTCACAGGGCATCACCATTCTGATGGCGACACCGTACCTGGACGAGGCCGAGCGCTGCTCGCGCGTCGGGTTGTTCTCGGGCGGGCGGCTGCTTGTCGTGGATACGCCGGCCGCGCTCCGCGACAGCCTGCCCGGCGTGATGATCGAGGTGCTCGCCTCGCCGCAGGCCGAGGCGATCGCCGTCCTGAGGGCGGAACCTGGCGTCGCGGACGTCCAGAGCTTCGGCGAGCGCGCGCACGTCCGCTGCTCCGGGGACGACGCGGCACGCGCGATCGAGATTGTCGAGCGCACGCTGCGCGGACGCGGCGTGACGGTGACGAGCGTCCGGGAGATTCCGGCGTCGCTGGAGGACGTCTTCATCAACAGGGTGGCCCAGGTATGAAGCTGCACGTGGGAATCGTCGCGATGTTCGTGGCAGTCGCTGCGGGAGCGGGATTGGGCCGAGCGGACGATGGGGCCCAGGCGTCTTCCCGGATCACGCTCGAACAGGCGATCGAACGCGGACTGGCAACCAGCCATCGGCTCGCGGAGATTGGCGCGCGCCAGCAGGGTGCGGCCGCGGCCGTCGAGTCGCGCCGTGTCGCGAGCCTGCCGCTCGTCTCGGCACAAGCCGGCTACACCCGCACCAATCACGTTCAGGAATTTGGGATCGCGGTCCCTGGGAGCGCGCCGCGAATCATCTATCCGGATGTGCCGGACAACCTCCGCACGCGCCTCGACTTCCAGTGGCCGATCTACACCTTCGGCCGGACCGATGCCCTCGAGCGGGCCGCCCGCGCCGAACTGGAGGCCACCGGTCTCGACCTCGCAACCGCGCGCAACGACCTCACGCTCGAGGTGACGCGGGGGTTCTGGGCGGTCGTCACCGCCAACGAGTCGGTGCGCGTCGTCGAGGAGTCGCTGAAGCGCATGGATGCATCGCTCGAGGACATGCGCAACCGGCTGAAGGTGGGACTCGTCCCGCCAAACGACGTGCTGTCGATGGAAGCACAGCGATCGCGTCAGCAGATGCTGCTCATCCAGGTGCGGAACATGCGTGAACAGGCGCTGGCCGATCTCCGGCGCCTGACCGGCGCCGCGCCCGACGCGCCGCTCGACGTCGACGCGACGCTGGAGAGCGCGCCCGCGCCGGTGGCAACCGCCTCGGTTCTCGTCGCGGAGGCGCGGAAGGCCAGGCCCGATCGAGGCGCGATTGAAACGCGCATCAAGGGAGCCGGCGAGCGCCGCGAGGCGGCAGTCGCGAACAGGCGACCGGTGTTGAGCGTCGGTGCCGGCTTCGACGTCGCCCGCCCGAATCCCCGGATCTTCCCGCGCGCCGGGGAATGGAATGACTCGTGGGACGCGAGCGTGAACTTCACCTGGACGTTGTGGGACTTCGGGCGCGTGCGCGCGGAGGTCGCGGAGGCAACAGCGGCGCAGGCGGTGATGCGCGAGCGCCTGGCCGAGTTCGACAGCGTGCTGGACGTCGATGTGCGGCAGCGCCGGCTCGATCTCGAGTCGGCCACGGCCGCGGTGACCGCGGCCCGAGACGCCGTGCGCGCCGCGACCGAGGCCAGGCGCGTGGTCGGCGATCGGTTCGCCGCCGGCGTGGCGACGAGCACCGAGGTGCTCGACGCGCAGGTGGCGCTGCTGCAGGCGGGCCTCGATCGCACCCAGGCGCTGGCCAACGTCCGACTCGCCGAAGCGCGATTGAACCGTTCGCTCGGCCGATAGCGTGCCGTTGCCGGCGCGACCGCGCGCCGGCCCTGCGATCCCTGTCTCGAAGAACGGCTGAACTGTCATGGATGCCATCGTCGTCAAGGAACTGACCCGCCGGTTCGGCGATTTCGTTGCGGTGGATCACGTGTCGTTCACGGTGAAGACCGGGGAGATCTTTGGCTTCCTCGGCAGCAACGGCGCCGGCAAGTCGACGACGATCCGGATGCTGTGCGGCCTGCTGAAGCCGACTTCCGGAGCGGCCATCGTCGGCGGGGAGGACGTGAGCCGGAATCCCGAGGGCGTGAAGGCCAGGATCGGCTACATGTCGCAGAAGTTCTCGCTGTACGAGTTGCTGACCGTCGATCAGAACATCCGTCTCTACGCCGAGCTCTACGGCGTGGCGCCGGCGCGGTTTGCCGAGCGTCGACGCTTCGCCCTCGAGATGGCTGGACTCGAGGGTCGCGAGACGAGCCTTCCGCGCGACCTGCCCGGCGGTTTCCGTCAGCGGCTGGCGCTCGGCTGCGCCATCCTCCACGAGCCGCCAATCCTCTTCCTCGACGAGCCGACTGGGGGCGTGGATCCAATCTCGCGACGGCAGTTCTGGCGGCTGATCGATCAGCTGTCGAAGTCCGGCGTCACCGTGCTCGTCACGACGCACTACCTGGACGAAGCCGAGTACTGTCACCGACTGGCCGTGATCCACGCCGGGAAGATCGCAGCGCTCGGCACGATCGCCGAGCTGAAGCACGTGTTCGCGGACCGTCCCATTATCGAGATCCGCACCGGGCGCCCGGTGGAGGTGATGCGCGCGCTCGACGCGATGACGGAAGTCGAGGAGAGCAGCATGTTCGGCACCGCGGTGCACGCGGTGCTTCGTCCAGGTTCGTTCGGAGCGGCTGACCTTGTCGGGCGCCTGGAGGCGTCCGGTCTCGGCGTGGAGTCGTTGGAGTCCGTTCAACCGTCGCTCGAGGACGTGTTTCTCGACGTGGTGGAAAAGGCGGCGCGGGCATGAAGAAGGCGCTGGCGGTCGGCAAGAAGGAACTCAGGCAGATCATCCGCGACCGGCGCACGCTCATGATTCTGCTGTTCATCCCGGTCTTCTTCCTGCTGCTCTACGGGTACGCGCTGAACTTCGACATCAAGCACGTCGCGCTGGCGGTGCAGGACCGCGACGGCAGCACGGAGAGTCGGACGCTGGTGTCGGCGTTCCTGAACTCCGGGTACTTCGACTTTGCGGCCGCCATCCGCTCGCCCGAAGATCTCCGGCACGTGATGGACGCCAACGACGTCCGGGCGGCGCTCATCATTCCGGAGAACACGGGCCGCGCGATGCGACGCGGCGAAATCGCGCCGGTGCAGATCATCATCAACGGCGACAACGCAAACACCGCGGCCACGGTGATGGGGTACTCGCTGACGATCGTGCGCACCGTCTCGACCAACCTGATCCTCGAGCAGCGCGGCCTCTCGCTCACACCGCCCGTCACCGTCGAGCCCCGAATCTGGTTCAACCCGGAACTTCGCAGCACTCTCTTCCTGGTCCCCGGCCTGATCGCGTTCATCGGGATGATCACCGCCACGATCTCGACCGCGCTCTCGGTCGTGCGCGAGAAGGAGCGCGGCACGTGGGAGCAGGTTCGCATGGCGCCGATCGGCACGCCCTCGTACGTCATCGGCAAGACGCTGCCCTACCTCGGATTGTCGCTCATCTCGTCCATGGCGATCGTCGTCGCCGCGATGTGGCTCTTCGAATTGCCGATGCGGGGATCCTGGTGGTCGCTCCTGCTGGCCACGACGCTCTTCCTGCTCGGTGCCCTCGGTACCGGCCTGCTCGTGTCCACGATCGCCGACTCGCAGTTGGTGGCGTTCCAGGTCGCGCTCATTCTCGCCTTCCTGCCGACGTTCCTGCTGTCGGGGTTCATCTTCCCGATTCAGAACATGCCGCGACCGATCCAGATCGTGACCTACGCCGTGCCGGCGCGGTACTTCCTGGTTGCACTTCGCGGCATCGTGCTCAAGGGCATTGGGCTCGCGCTCGTGTGGCAGCAGGTCGTGGCGATGACGGCATACGCGGTGCTGGTGCTCGGCCTTGCGTCCATTCGGTTGGCGCGGGAGCGGGGATAGGCACGGAGGGATCATGCGACGCCTGTTGTTCCTGATCTGGAAAGAGCTGCTGGAACTGCGCCAGGACAAGCGCATGTTGCCGATCGTGTTCGTGGCGCCAATTCTGCAGCTGATCGTGCTCGGATACGCCGCGACGACCGACGTGCAGAACGTCCCGGTGATCGTGGCCGATGCGGATCGGTCGGCCGCGAGCCGGGATCTCGTCCAGCGATTCGAGGGTTCCCCGTACTTCACCGTCACGTCCGTCGTTTCGAACGTCAACGAGGTGGTGTCCAACCTCGAGGACGGCCGCGCCTGGATGGCGCTGTCGATTCCGGTCGGGTACGGCCAGAAGGTGGGAGCCGGAAGGCCGACGGCGGTCCAGGTCGTCGCGGACGGCACGGATGCGAACTCGACGAACATCGCGCTCGGCTATGCCTCGACGCTGGTCGCCGGCTACGCGCAGGAACTGGCCTTCGCGCGTGTCCCCGGCGGCCGGCCGCCCGGCGGCCTCCAGGCCGATGTACGCGTCTGGTTCAACCCCCAACTCGAGAGCAAGTTCTTCATGATCCCGGGTGTGCTCGCCATCCTGCTGATCGTGATGACGATCGTCCTCGCATCGATGGGCATCGTGCGAGAGAAGGAACTGGGAACCCTCGAGCAGTTGAACGTGACGCCGCTGCGCCGGTGGGAACTGATTGTCGGAAAGCTCCTGCCCTACGGCCTCATCGGCGCGGTCGACATCTTCCTGGTCACCGGCGTCGCGGTGCTGTGGTTCAAGGTGCCGCTGCTCGGCAGTTTTCCGCTCCTGTTCTGCCTGAGCCTCGTGTTCCTCCTCAGCACGCTCGGTCTCGGCTTGTTCGTCTCGACGATCTCGGACAACCAGCAGCAGGCGATGATGACCGCGGTGTTCTTCTTCCTCACGCCGATGATCTACCTGTCCGGTTTCGTGTTCCCCATCGAGAACATGCCGGCGGCGATCCAGCCGCTGACGTACCTCATCCCGCTGCGATACTACCTGGTCATCGTGCGGGGAATCTTCCTCAAAGGCGTTGGACTCGACGTGCTCTGGCCCCAGGCCCTCGCCCTGCTGGTCTGGGGCGTCGCAATCCTCGGACTGGCCACCCTGCGGTCAACCAAGCGCGCGACGTAGGATGTCGACTGACCGGCGGGAGGCGGCGTTCACGCGCGGATGATCATCACCTCGGTGGCCTTCACCAGGCCGTAGGCGGGCATGCCCGTCTTGAGGCCGAGCGTTCGGCAGGAGGCGCTCGTGATGATGGCGGTCAGCGTCTGTTCGCCGATGGCAATGGTGACCTCGGCGAGCAGGCCGCCATAGCGGATCCGCGTGATGGTGCCGAAGAGCTTGTTACGACCGCTGATGGCTGCCAGCGCCTCGCGGTCCGGCAGGCGGCCCTGCGATGTGCGGACGCCGCTCAATCGCTCAACTTCCGAACGTGGAATGCGGTGGTGTCCACCGGGGGTCTTCACCGAGCGGATGCGCCCGCGTTGGATCCACTGCTTCAGCGTCGATCCGCTCGTGCTCAGCAGCCGCGCCGCTTCCGACAGCCGAAACAGCGCCGGCTGCTCCTTCCTGCGCGTCACAGGCGACTTGCTCACAACGCCCCCGTTCGACATGGCGACCCGACCGTTCAGAAGATGCCGTAGACGACGCCGAAGGTGAGCATCGCGGCGCCAACGTTGACCGACTCGTCGTGCCGGCCGAGCCGGCTCGTGGTCGTGATGGTCGGTCGCGCGCCGATGTACGACAGCGACGCGAGCACCCCGATGTGGTTGCCCATTTCGTACCACAACGAGACATCGGGCCGCCACGCGAAGCAGTTCGCTGCGTGGAAGCCGGCATCGGGCACGTCGAGCCGGTCACGGTAGGCCGCCCGTGCCCGATCCGTCTCTCTCAAGGTGTTGAACGCATAGCCCGCAACCAGCGAGCCGCCGATCGAGAGCTTTGCGTACTGCCTCGCGTAGGAAACGCCGAACATCAGCGGACGGATGCGAACCGTTCCAACTGGCGTCTGCTCTCCGCCAATGGTCGTCTGGATCTCGGACTTGAACCAGTCGAGGCCCATCGTCGCGCCAAAGCCTGAACCCCGCCGCAGCCGCGCGACCAGGCCGAAGCCAACCGGATTCTTGGCGTTGGCGCTGGTCGTGTCGTAGATCGACACGGCCACGCCGACCGCCAATGCGGAATCAGACTGGGCATGGGCTGCCGGAACCGCGGCCAGACAGACCGCGATCACGGCAAGTGCGAGTCTCATCACCCGATAGGGTACTTCACGCGCCCGGGATTCACACAATTCGAACCAGCCGGGCGCCGAGAGGAGGCCTGAGCCTCTGCGTTGTCGGTCACGCTCCAGCGCGGCTGATGTCGGCCGTGCACTGCGGGCAGCGGACGGCCTTGACCGCGATGGCCGACGTGCAGAACGGGCACTCCTTCGTGGCCGGGGCTGCCGGCGCCGGCGCCGTGGCACGCATCCGGTTGATCTGTTTGATCACGAGGAAGATCGCGAACGCGACGATCAGGAAGTCGATGACCGAATTGACGAAGAGGCCGTAGTTCAGCGTGACGGCACCCTTCGCCTTCGCCTCTGCCACGGTGGCAAAGCTCCCGCCGGATAGCGTGACGAACAGGTTCGAGAAGTCGATCTTGCCCAGCAGCATCCCGATTGGCGGCATCAGGACGTCGTTCACGAACGAGGTCACGATCTTCCCGAACGCAGCTCCGATCACGATGCCGACGGCCATGTCGAGGACGTTCCCCTTCATGGCGAATTCCTTGAATTCTTTCAGCATCTCCGTGCCCCTCTCGCAGCAGAAGTGACTGGCGCCTCCGCAGGCGCAGTTCGACCGGGAGACCGAGGGTAGTGTGGCAAGGGGAGGGCGCGGAGTAAAGAGGATTCCTGTGTTCTTCGCTACTTCGTGATCGTCACGTCGCCGGAGAACGTCTTGAGGTTGACCGTGTGCCGAGCATCGCCTCCACCGAGGTCGGCCCTCAGGTGGCCGCGCTTCTGGCTGTGCACCGTCAACGGGAGATCACTCGTGAGCCGCCCACGGAACGAATCGAAGCGGACGCTGGCGCTGGCGCTTTCCGGCATGTTCACGCCGATGTCGCCCGAGAACGTCTCGAGGTCGAGATCGGGACTCGATGCCTGCCCAGCCAGGTGCAGCCGCACAGCGCCCGAGAAGGTCTTCGCGGAGAACCGGGCAGGTGCGTTCTCGGCCTCGATCGTGCCCGAGAAGGTGTGGATGGACTGCGCGCCCGTGACGTCCTTCACATTGACCGGGCTGCTGAAGACGTTGATGTCGAGCGAGACGCTTCTGGGCACCTGGATGTCGAACGTCGTGTCCACGACGTTGTTCCGGTGGCCGCCCTCCCAGCCATCGTCTCGCTTGTTGGCGTCAATTGCCACCGAGGAGCCCGTGGCCTCGACGACGAGCTTGATGTGGTCGAGCCGGTCGCGCGGCGCCACGCGCACCGCGTCGATCGTGATCTCGCTCACGTCAGCCCCGACAATCCGGACGGCACCCGAGAAATTGTGCAGCGTGAGGGAGCCTCCGGCGCCGATCGGAACCACCTTGTGGAATCGCTCGGTTTCAGACGCTGACGCCAGAACGGGAATCAGGCAGGCGCAGACGGCAAGGGCGAAGATACAGCGAACGGCTTTCATCGGAAGGCCTCCTTCTGCTGACGGCATAGACGAGAAGCCGTCGCGGAAGGTTTGCCGGCCGTTACTTGGGTGGCAGGAGTTCCATCGTGCCCGTGTAGATGGCCATGCCAACCACGGCGTCCACTCCCATCGCGTCGAGCGTGTTCACCTCCTCCTGCGTGGTGATGCCGCCCGCCGCGCAGACGCGCCGCTTGGTGGCCGCGCGCACCGCCTTGACGACCTCCATGTCCATCCCCTGCATCAACCCCTCGTGATCGACGTCGGTATAGAGGAACTCGTCGCAGTACGGCTCGAGCACCTTGATCGCGTCGAGGGGCGACAGCGCGAGCGTCGTCCGCCAGCCGTGAATGACGAGGCGCCCGCCTTTCGTATCCACGGCCGCAACCACGTGTTCACGCCCGACCGCCTCGCACACCTTCGCGGCAAAGGCCAGGTCGGGATGGCCTTCCATGAAGAGCGCGGAACTGAGAATGATCTTCTTGGCGCCTGCCTCCATCACCTGGCGCGCCCGATCCACCGATCGGATGCCGCCGCCGACGCGGCACGCCAGCTTGGCTGACACCTTCCTGACGAGTTCGTCGTTGGTGCCCGTGCCCATCGCGGCGTCGAGGTCGATCAACTGGACCTGTGGGAAGTCCTTGAAGCGGCGCACCCAGCGAAAGACGTCGGTGCGTTCAATCGCGACGCGGTCCCCCTGGACGAGTTGCACAACCTTGCCGCCCTTGAGGTCGATGCTAGGGATGAGCATTGGGTCTAGATTCGCACCGGTATCCCGTTCTCCGCAAGAAATCGTTTGAGGTCGCCCACGCCAGACTCCTGATAATGGAAGATCGAGGCGGCCAGCGCGGCATCCGCACGGCCGCGCCCGAAGACCTCTGCAAAGTCTTCGAAGCGGCCGGCCCCGCCGGACGCGATGACGGGAATGGACACGGCCTCGGAGACGGCCGCGGTCAAGTCGCACTCGAAGCCGGCGCGCGTGCCGTCTCGATCGATCGACGTGAGCAGGATCTCGCCGGCCCCACGAGCTTCGGCCTCGCGCGCCCACTCGACCGCGTCGCGGCCCGTGGCCGTCCGGGCGCTCCTCGCGTAGACCGCGTAACCCTGCGGCTGCCGGGCTGCATCAATCGCGACGACCACCGCCTGGCTGCCGAACCGACTCGCGACATCGGTGATGATGGCGGGATCGCGAAGCGCCGCGGTGTTCAGGCTGACCTTGTCCGCGCCGGCTTCTATCACCGCCGCCGCGTCCTCCAGGCCGCGAATCCCACCGCCGACGGCCAGCGGAATGAACGTCTCGACGGCGACGGCGCGAATGGTGGCCTCGATGGCGCGCCTCGATTCGAGACTGGCCGTCACATCGAGGATGACCAGTTCGTCGATGCCCTCCCGGTTGTAGCGCCGCGCGAGGTCGGCCGGGTCACCGGCCTGCCGCAGTTGCTCGAAGCGGATCCCCTTGACGACCTGTCCGTCCCGAACGTCGAGGCACGCGATGATGCGTTTCGCCAGCACGATGACCTCTCAGAGAACCGCCGGCGCCGAGGCCGGCGCGACGAGCGAGACGAAATTGCGGAGAATCCGCAGGCCGGCTTCACCCGATTTCTCGGGATGGAACTGGGTCCCCCATACCGTCTCTCTCACCACGACCGCCGCAAACGCCTCCCCGTGCGTTGTCAGTGCGACACAGGCCTCCGTGACGGGTGCCGCATACGAGTGCGTGAAGTAGACGTGCGACCCGTCGGCGATGCCGGCGAGGGCCGCCGAGGGCCGCAGGATTCGCAACTGGTTCCATCCCACGTGGGGAACCTTCAGCCGTGCGCCGTCCGGCCGCGGCCCGGCAGGCGGCGAGAGGCGGTGGCACGTGCCGCGCAGGAGGCCGAGACCGGCGCAATCCGGCGCTTCCTCGCTCGCGTCGAACAGCCACTGCATGCCAAGGCAGATGCCGAGCAGCGGCCGACCGGCGTCGACGTGAGCCGCGAGAGCGTCGCGCCACCGGCCGTCGAGCGATGAGGTCGCCCCGAAATGGCCGACGCCCGGCACGACAATCGCCGCGGGCTCGCCCAGGTCGTCGGCCCGGCGAACGACGCGCAGCGCGCAGCCGATCGCGGTGAAGGCCTTGAGGACAGATGTCAGGTTGCCGGCCCCGTAATCGACGAGCGCGATCACAACAACTCCTTGGTACTCGGCAGCGTGCGCCGCAGTTGCCGATCGCGCGAGCACGCCGTCCGGAGCGCCCGCCCGAACGCCTTGAAGACGGCCTCCACGCGGTGGTGCGACGACCTGCCGTAGAGCACCTTCACGTGCACGTTGCCGCGCACGCCGCGGGCGAAGCCGTCGAAGAAGTCCGCGATGAGCTCGGATTGCAGGTCGCCAACCCGTACGGCGCGAAGGCCGAGATCGACGACGGCGAAGGACCGCCCCCCGAGGTCGAGCGCGGCCACGCCGAGCGTCTCGTCCATGGGCATGAGGAAGTAGCCCGCCCGATTGATACCGCGCCGGCTGCCGAGCGCCGAGGACACCGCTTCTCCCAGGGCAATGCCCACATCCTCGACGGTGTGATGCTGATCGACGTCGAGGTCTCCGTCGGCCTGGATCGTCAGGTCGAACGCCCCGTGGCGCGCGACCAGCTCGAGCATGTGGTCGAGAAAGCGGATCCCGGTGGACACCGCGGCGCGGCCTCGGCCCTCGATGCGGAAGTCCACCCGGATCGATGTCTCTTTGGTGTCTCGCGCGACTATTCCTCGGCGCACAGAACCTCCTCCATTGCCGCGAGGCAGATCCGCGTGTGCTCGACGACGCCCGCCGTGATCCGCACGCACCCGGTGCACCCGGGCTCGCCGGTGCGGTCCCGAATGAACACCCCTCGCGCCGCAAGCGCCTGGACGAGTGCGGCCGACCGATCACCCGCGTGCACCAACACGAAGTTCGCGTCGCTGCGCCAGCACGTGAGGCCGAACCTCGCGCAGTTCTCGTAGATCAACTCCCGCGACTCGGTCACCTGCGCGCAGTACCAATCGTGGTACTCGCGATCCGCGATCGCCGCGCGGACGCCTTCGATGGCGCACGCGTTCAAGCTGTAGGGCGGAATCGCGCGCTGCACGACCGACAGGGCGGCCGGCTGGGCGATGAGGCACCCGATCCTCAATGCGGCCAGCCCGTAGGCCTTTGCGAACGTCCGCCCGACGACGACGTTGTCGTGCGTGTCGAGCAGCGGCAGGAATGAACGGCTGCCGAAGTCGACGTAGGCCTCGTCGAGAAACACCAGCGCACCGCGCGGGAGGGTTCTGGCAATCGCCGACACGTGCTCGCGGGCGATCGACAGGCCGGTCGGGTTGTTGGGGCTGCACAGGTAGACGACACGGGTGGCCGGCCCGATGGCCGCCTGAACCTCCTCGATTGGGAACCGGAAGCCGGGACCGGGCGGGATCGCGGTCACCCGTCCCCCGACGGCCCTGACGCACGCACCGTACATGTCGAAGGTGGGTTCAGGAACGATGGCCTCGCCAACGGCATCGCCCGCTCGAATGCACGCGCTGGCGGTCGCCCAGATGCCCTCGTCCAGGCCGTTGACGAGCGCGAGTCGTGACAGGGCGACACCGAACAGGTCGGCACAGGCGGCGAGCGCGGGCGCATAGTCCGGATAGAACGAGATCTGGGTGGCCCCGATCGCACGGATTGCCTCGAGCACCTTGGGCGAGCAGCCGGCGGTGTTCTCGTTCAGATGTAGACGCAGCCCTTCCCCGGGCTCTGCGACGCGCTGGTAGTCCATGTGTGCTCCCTCGGATCCGGCTACCGCTGTGACACCATTCTTGCTTCGATCGATCGCGCGTGAGCCTCCAGCCCCTCGGCTCGCGCCAAGGTCGTCACGGTGGGGGCGATCTCGTTCAGTCGCCCGACGCTCATCTGCTGCACGGCAATCACCCTGACGAAGTCGGCGGTGCTCAGGCCGCCACGGAACCTGGCGGCACCGGCGGTCGGAAGCACATGATTCGACCCCGTCGCGTAGTCTCCTGCTGCCGGCACCGTGGTCCCGCCCACGAAGATTGTTCCCGCCCGCGTGATGCCGCGCGAAGCATCGATGTCGGCACACAGCACGTGCTCGGGGGACAGCCGGTTCACGAGAGCCACTGCCTCGGCCCGATCCTTGGCGACGACGATCGCGCCGTGAACGTAGAGCGCCGTTGCGGCGGGCCCCGACGCCGGGAGCCGCAGGGCAACCTCCCGCGCGACCTCGACGGCATACCCGCGGCGGGTGGTCACCAGGATGGCGCGGGCGTCGGGATCGTGCTCGGCCTGCGCGATGAGATCGGCGGCCACCCACGCGGCTGGAATCGTATCCGACAAGACGACGACCTCGGACGGCCCGGCGTGGAAGTCGATGGCGCACTCACCGGACACGAGGTCCTTGGCGGCAGCCACGTACCGGTTGCCCGGGCCCACGATCTTGTCCACGGCTGGAATCGTCTTCGTGCCGTAGGCGAACGCCGCGATTGCCTGGGCGCCGCCGACGCGGAACAGGCGCGTGACGCCTGCAGCCAGGGCGGCTGCCATCACCACCGGATCCGGGCGTGGGCTCGCCGCGAACACCTCGCGCACGCCGGCGACCCGCGCGGGGATGGCCGTCATCAGCAGCGACGAGGGGAGCGGGTACCGCCCTGCCGGCACGTAGCAGCCGACGCGGTCCAGCGGAACCACCCGCTCGGTGACGGTCAATCCATCCGCCACGCGAATGGTCGTCGTCCGTGGACGCTGAGCCCTCGCGACAATCCGGATGTTCCTGGCGGCGGCGGTGAGGGCTCGCCTGACGGCCGGCTTCACCGTGCGGGCTGCCTCGATCATCTCGCCCGGCGAGACCTCGAGCGGGCCGGTCAATCCATCGAGGCGGCGTGCGTAGCGCCGAAGCGCCGCATCCCCGCCGCGCCGGACCGCAGAGACAATGGCCGCAACGCGCCGGCGCACCGCCGGATCGCCTGATGGCCGTCGATCGAACAGGCCGGCCAGCGAGCGCGTGTCGGACGAATCGATGATTGGCAGCATGCGCGTCTCCTACAGCACGATCTTGTTCAGCGGATACTCCACGATCCCCTGCGCGTTGGCGGCCTTGAGGCGCGGAATCAGGTCGCGCGCGGTCCGCTCGTCGATGATCGTGTTGATCGCCACCCAATCCGGGTCGCTCAGTGGCGACACCGTCGGCCTCTGGAGCGCCGGCAGGAGGCCGAGGATTGCCTCGACGTCCGTCGTCCTGGCGTTCAGCATGAGGCCGACGCGACCGTGCGCCTCGATCGCGGCCCGCAGCATCAACGCGACGCTCTCGATCTTCGCGCGCTTCCATGGGTCGTCGAGCGCCGCCGGGTTCGCGATCAGCTGCGTGTTCGACTCCATCACCGTGTCGATGATCCGCAGCCGGTTGGCGCGCAGCGTCGAACCGGTCTCCGTGGCTTCGACGATCGCGTCGGCGAGCACGGGAGGCTTGACCTCGGTGGCGCCCCACGAGAACTCGACGTCCACCTTCACGCCCTTCCGGGAGAAGTAGCGCTCGGTGACGCGCACCAGCTCGGTGGCAATCGTCGCCCCTTCGAGATCGGCGGCGGTTTGGGCCGGCGACGCATCGGGCACCGCCAGCACCCATCGCACCTTGCCGAAGCTCTGTTTGGCGTAGATCAAGTCCGCGATCGGACATACGCGGCGGGCGGGATTCACCTCCAGTTGCTCGGCAATCCAGTCCTGGCCGGTCAGACCCGCGTCGAGGACGCCGTCCGCGACGTAGCGGGCCATTTCCTGCGCGCGGATGAGCAGGCACTCGAGCTCGGGGTCGTCGACGCCAGGGGCGTAGGAACGCGAGCTGACGTAGAGGTTGAAGCCGGCCCGTGCGAACAACTGGACCGTGGCATCCTGCAGCGAACCCTTCGGAATTCCGAGCTTGAGCGTCATCGCGCACCTCGCACGAGGGCCGCCTCGTCTGCCGGAAGTTCGCTGAAGAAGCAGCTCCGTTCGCCGGTGTGGCACACGTTCCCCTCGCCCTCGCGGGTGACCTTGAGGAGCACCGTGTCTCGATCGCAATCGACGAGAATCTGCCGGACGCCGAGGCGATTGCCCGACGTTTCCCCCTTCATCCACAACCTGTTGCGCGTCCGGCTGAAGAACGTGGCGTAGCCCGTGTCGCGGGTGAGCGCGAGCGCCTCGTCGTTCATGAACCCGACCATCAAGACCTCGCCACTCTGCGCGTCCTGCACCACGGCCGGAATGAGCCCTGCCAGCTTGCTGAAATCCACGTCTTCCTCCGGGCAAAAAAAACGGCCTCGCCGAAACCGGCGAGGCCGCATGTCGTTGTTGCTGCTCTTCCTGAGAGCTATTTCATGCGCACACGTCCGCCGGACCGCTGCTCGAGCGGTGATGGTGATGGCGGTGGGCGCGATGGACGAGTCGCATCTCTTCATCCAGAATACCGGGCAGTGGCTCGGGTGTCAAACTGGGCGTGCAGCCGCGCGTCCCTGCCCGCGCGCTATTCGCTATACTCTGCTTCATGACGTCACTGCGAACTCGCTCGGCCTTTCTGGTTGTCGTCTGCGCACTGACCCTGCTCGTCGTTCGCGCGGATCCCGTGCGCGCGCAGGGCGGGCCTCCGGCCAGAACCGCAGCCGAGCTGCTCTTGCCTCCCAACGTCCTGCGGGCACTCGACGCGGAACTCTCCGGCACGCTGATGCGCGACCACGTCGCCACGTTGGCCGGCATTCACCGGGTGCCTGCCACTCCGGGTTACCACGAAGCCGCCGAGTGGGTGATGGCGCGGGCGCGGGCTTATGGCCTGAGCGACGTCCATGTCGAGCAGTTCCCCGGCGACGGCAAGACATGGTTCGGCACGATGCGGGGAAACCGCGGGTGGCGGGTGGAAGGCGGCGAGTTGACGGAGACCTCGCCGCACGCCCGGCGCATCGGATCGTTCGATGATCTGAAGATGCTGGTCGCGGACAATAGCGAGAGCGCCGACCTCACCGCCGAGTTGGTGGACGTGGGCGCCGGCACGTCCCCCCGCGACTACGAGGGTCGTGAGGTGAAAGGCCGCCTCGTGCTCTGCGATGGGTCGCCAGGCGTCGCTCACCGGCTTGCCGTCGAGGAGCGCGGCGCCGCCGGTCTCATCAGCTACAACTCGAACCAGAAGACCGGCTGGTGGCGCGATGACATCGACCTGATTCGGTGGGGCCACCTCGATTCGCGCGGACGCGCCAATGCGTTTGCGCTCATGGTCTCGGTGCGCGAAGCGCGCGACCTGCAGCGCCGGCTCGCCTCAGGCGAGAAGATCGTGCTCCATGCCGTGGTCCGCGCGGGAAACGACGACACCATCCCATACGAGACGGTGGTCGCAACGATTCCGGGAACCGATCCCTCCCGCGGCGAGATCGTGTACAGCTGCCACTTCGATCACCAGAAGCCCGCGGCAAACGACGACGCCAGCGGCTGTGCCGCCATCCTCGAGATTGGACGGGTTGTCAGGAAGCTGGTGGACACCCGGACGATTCCACCGCCGCTCCGGACGATTCGCTTCGTCTTTCCGTCCGAGATGACGGGAACCATCGCGTACCTGGCAAAGTACCCGGACATCGCTTCGCGGATCACCGCGGCGATCCACCTCGACATGGTCGGCGGCAACCCGTTCGTGACCAAGTCGGTCCTGCACATCACGCGCTCTCCCTGGTCGATCTCGAGCGTGACCGACGATGTCGTCGAGACATTCGGACGCTACGTCATCGACGGGGCGTACCAGGGCACGGCCGATGGCGACTTCGCCGACGCGGTCCGCGAACCGAACGGCCCGAAGGACGCGCTGTGGGCGGACGTCACCGAGTACGAGAGCGGCAGCGACCACTGGATCTACCAGGACGGAAGCTTCGGGGTTCCAACCATCTACCTGCGCGATTGGCCCGATATCTACATCCATACCAACAAGGACATCGTCGACAACGTCGATCCGACGAAGATCAAGCGATCTGCCTTCATCGCGGCGACGAGCGGCTACTACCTGTCGCGACTCACGGCCCCATCGAGCGCCGGCGACGCCGCCCTTCCGTATCTGATGCTTGGCGGCGCCATGCGCCGCATGGCCGACGATGTGGCGCGAGCCTCGGTGTATGCATTCGGCAAGCCGGCCGACCCGCTCGACGCGGTCGCACTCGCGGTCGAGTCCGGCCGGCGGGAGGAGCGGCGCCTCGATTCGCTCTCGCGATTCGGCTACGCCCCGGCCGGGTCGCCCGGAGCGCAGGTTGTCGACGAGGTTCGCGGAAGTCTGAGGCGGATGCTTCCCCCCATGCGGCCGGCCGGCACCGGGGGCGACACGCGCGTGCCCGAACGAACCGTATCCCTGAAGGGTCCGTTGACACCGTCGGTCGACTGGGTGCGTGAAAAGGCCGGCGCGGCGGCGGTCACGCTCGCGATCGCGCGCCTCCCTCGGGGCGACGACGTGGCGTACGAGGTGGCCAACTTCATCAACGGGAAGCGGACGGTCAGTGAGATTCGGAGCGCGGTCAGCGCGGAGTTCGGGCCTGTCGATCTGAAGGTGGTGGCGGAGTACATCGAACTGCTCGCCAGGATCGGGGCGGTCACGCTGAAATAGGCGGGCACGGCTTGCATCGCCGAAGCCGATCGGCGAAGGCGTGAGGCCCGCCCCTACGAAACCAGGTAGTGGCGGGCGGCGACGGGGCCGAGCCGCATCATGCCGTCCATGAACGCCCGCAGGTCGAACTGCTGGCCCTTCGTGGCGCGGGCCTGGTCGTAGACGGCGCGTATCTCGCGGTACCCGAGGTAATACGTCGTCAACTGCACGGGACTGGTGATGCTGCGCATCCACATGTTGGATGCCAGTTGGTCGCCCTGTAGCGCATCCTCTTTCACGAACCGCAGCACCTCGTCGCGTGACATCCCGCCGGTGTGGACGCTGATGTCCACGATCGTCCGGGCGATGTTCTCGAGCTGCTTCTTCAGGTGCGCCAGTCGCGCGAGTGGCGAACCCCACCCCTCGTCGAGCAGCAGGCGTTCGCAGAACGTTCCCCATCCCTCAACGTAAACATCGTCGGCAAACAGCGCGCGAACCTGGTGTGGATGCCGCGCCGCGTACTTCAGCTGTGTGTAGTGGCCGGGAATGAGCTCGTGCGCGGCAATCATCGTGTTGAAGTCGCGGTTGAAGTCGCGGAAGAACGACGCCGCCTGGGCGGGTGTGGCAGAGTCGGCCGGGACGGGCAGGAAGTAGAGCGTCTTCGCCTCGGGGGCGTAGGGGCCCGCCGCGTACACGCCACCGACGCTCTGACTGAGGAAGTACGACGGTGACGTCGAAACGAAGAGCGTGACCGGATCGGGCAGCGTCATGATGCGATGCTCCCTGACGAACGCCTCGAGCCGCTTGATCGTATCCAGCCAGTTCTCGACGTACTCTTTCGTGTTGCGATCCCCGTCGGCCGCGACGCGCTCGAACAATCGCTTCAAGACCTCGCGATCGTCGGTCGGAGGCTGCTCGCTCGCGATGATCGACTTCCAGACCTGGCGGCCGTAGGCCGCAGCTTCCACCTGTTTGGCCGCGAAATCGGCGCGAGCGCGTGCCAGCACCGCGGGCAGCGGTTCCTCGATGCCGGTGGTCCATCGAAACGCTGCCGCATAGTCGGCGCTGAGACGAGGAGACCCAGTGGCTGACGCCGCACGTGTGTCGAGAAACTGCGCCAGGTCGCGAAGTTCCGCGGCCGCCGCTGCGCCCGCCGTGCGAAGTGACGCCTCGGTTGCCGGCAGGCCCTTCGCTACGCTCGCGAGACCGGTCGCAAAGAAGTCGGCAGACGAGCGCGCCTGCTCCGCGGAAATGCGACACAGCTCGGGCGCGATGGTCTTTGGACCGGACGTCGCAAGGGCCTCACGTGCCTGCCTGGCCAGCCGCGGCATCAACCTCGTGCGCTTCACCACACGCTCGAGTCGGTCGGCGAGCGGCAGATCGTCGCGCACCAGCAGGAATGTACTCGCGTTCTCGACGATGGACGTCCAGTAGAGCGGGTCGCGCTCGGGCCGGTGCAACACGTCGAGCGCCAGGATCTCGCGCTGGAGTTGTCCGGTCAGCGCCTCTCCGTCGAGCCGGTCGTCCAGCGACACTCCGGGCGCCTGCATCGCCGGCGTCAACTGCTCGAGCGTATCCCGGTTGAAGCGGAGCCACGCCGACCGCCGCACCGGCGACAGATCTTCGAGTTGCGTGTCGAAGTCGTGCCGACCGGCCTGCGTCGCCAGACTCGGATAGGTCGAGAAGTACCGCTCGATGTATCCATGGACGATGGTCTGCACGTCGGGCGAGCCAGACCATGCGGATCCCGGCGCAATGCCCGACAGCAGGCAGACGAGAAGCAGGGTGCGCATATTGCCAGGATTCTACGTCAGTTCGACGGGTAAAATGGTCCCGGCGTCATGAGCGCGCCCTTCAGGAGTGCTGTATGCCGATATTGCTGCTCTGTTTCCTGCTGCTGGTGCCAGTCGCCTCATTTGCTCGGGCCGCCCCAGGCCAGCCGGCCAGGCCAACGGCCCCGACGCAGGCTCCCGCCGCCGCGGCGCCGGTCGCGACAACGGCGCCATCCCCCGACTCGCTGCCTGTCAAGCGCGTCGTGCTTTACAAGAACGGCATCGGCTACTTCGAGCACGTGGGCCCGGTCCGGGGCAATCAGTCGGTCACCATCGAATTCACAAGCGACCAACTGAACGACGTCCTCACGTCGCTGACGACGCTCGATCTCGGCGGCGGTCGGATTACGGCCATCAACTACAACTCGGAAGCGCCGCTCAACCAGCGTCTCGGGTCGATGAACCTGCCAATCGGCGAAGCGACAACCGTTGCGCAGTTCCTCGGGGCCCTGCGGGGCGCGCGGGTAGAGGCGAGATCGTCTGGGGGCGTGTTCAGTGGTCGGCTGCTCGCGGTCGAGAAGCGCACCAGGACACGGGCCGAGAACCAGACGCAGGAGGTGGACGAACTATCGATCGTCAGCGACGCCGGCGAGGTGCGGGTGGTCGAGCTCTCCCCGGCGGTGTCCGTTCGTCTCGTCGATCGCGATCTGAACCAGCAGGTCTCGCGCTATCTGGGGGTGCTCGCGTCCGCCCAGCAACAGGCCGTGCGCCGCATGACCATCTCGACTGCCGGGTCGGGTGAGCGTTCGCTCTTCGTGAGCTACGTCAGCGAGGTGCCCGTCTGGAAGACGACCTATCGACTGATCGTGCCGTCGAAGGCTGGTGCCAAGCCGCTTCTCCAGGGATGGGCCATCGTGGACAACACGATCGGCGAGGACTGGACGAAGGTGGAGATGTCGCTCGTCGCCGGACAGCCGCAGTCGTTCATCCAGCAGATTTCGCAACCGTTCTACGTCCGGCGGCCCGTCGTCCCGCTGCCGTCTTCCGTGCAGTTGACGCCGCAGACACACGAGGCATCGAATCGTCCGGCGGAGGCCGAGGCGGACAAGAGCATGCGGGTGATGGCGGAGGCCCCCTTCGTGGGTGTTCCGGGCGGCGTGGTCGGTGGCGTGGTCGGTGGGCTTCCCAGTGCGCCGCCGCCGCCGGCCCCGGCTGCGAGGTTCCGCTCGGCCGTGTCGGAGGGCATGGGGCGGATCGAGCCGGTCGCCGCCGGCCGCGAGATGGGCGACTTCTTCGAGTATCAGATCAAGGAGCCGATCACCGTCCGGAAGAATCAGTCGGCGCTCGTCCCGATCGTGAACGGCGAGGTCAGCCTCGAGAAGGTAACGGTCTGGAATCCAACCAGCCAGAACGGCGTGCCGCTGCGCGCGGCGTGGCTCACCAATTCCACGGGACTCACGCTCGACGCCGGGAGCTTCACGGTCATCGAGTCCGAGGCGTTTGCCGGTGAGGGCCTGATGTCGGCGATGACGCCCGGCGACAGGCGCCTCCTGTCGTATGCCGCCGACACTGCCGTCCGCGTGAACGCGAGAAGTGACGGCGGGCCGCGCCAGGTGCAGGCCATTCGCGTAAATCACGGCGTCCTCATCCAGACATCGCAAGAGCAGGAGCGACGCGTCTACACCATCAACAACGACGACAAGACCTCGCGCACTCTGGTGATCGAGCATCCTGCTCGCCCGGGATGGAAGTTCGCCGCCGGCGCGCCACAACCGGCGGAGACATCAGCCGGCTACAACCGGTTCCGTGTGACGGTCGAACCGAAGAAGGGGGCGACACTCACGGTGGACGAGATCCACCCGCTCGAGCAGCGCTACGGCCTCATGTCGATCGACGACAGCGAATTGCTGCTGCTCATCCGCAGCCAGGGCGAGAACCAGGCGCTCGAGGCCGCGCTGCGGCCGGTCATCGCCAAAAAGCAGGCGCTCGCGTCGATCGACCGTGACCTCGCAGCCAGGAAGGCCGAGACGGACCGGATCACGCAGGATCAGGCGCGCCTGCGCGAGAACATGAAAGCGCTGAAGGGAAGTTCGGAGGAAAAGGCGTTGCTCAGCCGTTACACACGGCAACTGGACGAGCAGGAGACTCGACTCGAAACGCTGCAGCGCGAGACCGCGACGCTCCAGCAGCAGCGCGCGAAGGAAGAGGCCGAACTCTCGAGGCTCGTCGACGAGCTCAAGGTCGGCTGACGCGGCGACAGGATGGCAATAGCGAACGGAGAATGACCGGGCGGGGCGGCTGGCCCGCGCCCTGCCATTCTCCGTTTGCCGTATCGCGTTTTACATCCCGCCCATCCGGCCTCTTCTGGCAGACGCAGCCGGCGGTTCGGCGTCAACGGCGACCAGTCGGCCGTCCACGAAGACGTGCCTGACCTTCGTCTTCTCGTCGAACAGATCGCCGTCGGTCACGAGCAGGTTGGCGATCTTCCCCTTCTCCAGCGATCCGAGACGGTCCGCCGCGCCGGCGATCGTCGCGGCGCCAATTGTCAGTGCCTTGACGGCTGCGTCGGCCGACAGCCCCGCCTTGACTGCCTTCGCCACGTTTCGGACGAAGTCCTTTGGATCGTTCAGACCCGCAGATTCGAACGCGAACAGGATGCCCGCCTTTTCCAGCGCAGCCGGCACCTTCGGCGCGTTCGCCCGCTCACGCAGCGTCTGGATCGACTCGTCCGCATCCGGCGCCAGAGTCCTCGGCCGGACGGGATAGTTCACGCTGTAGAGCACGCGCGCCTTCTGCGCCTTGAGATCCTGCACGGCCTGGTCGGCCCCAATCGCGCCAGCGATGATCGGATCGAGCTTGAACTCCTTCGCCAGCGCCAGCGCCCGCCGGATCTCGAGTGCCGTTCCCACCTGGAAGGCTACTGGCATCTTGCCGGACAGTGCCGGCTGCAGCGCATCGAGCGACGCGTCGAACGCCGGCCGCGCGCCCTTCTTGAGCCGTTCCGACCGCGCGGTCTCGAGCTGATAGTGCCCGCCGTCCAGGAATGCCTGGCGCACGAAGGCGATGGCGCCCATCAGTGATGCGGGATACGTCCCGCCTCCCTCCCGCATCGGAAACGATACGTGCAGCGCGACCGGAGTGCGCACGACGTACAGTCCGCGGCGTTCGTCGGCGACATTGCCGATCTGCGGCGCATCTTCTGGTGCCACGATGTTGATGAGTGAGCTTCGTCCCTTGATCATCTCGCCGGCCGGCGTTGCCAGCACCGTCGTGATGCCGGCCCCGGCGAGCCGCCTGAGGTCGGGCGCATCGGTCCTCAGACACGTTGCCGCCTCGAGTTGCGGCCGAAGCAGCGTCTGACGCCGGATCCGCTCGATCTCCAGCAGTGTCTTCGCGTCTCGCGGCGGGTCATTGGCCGGAATCGACAATCCGGCTGCCGTGCCCATGTCGATGAGGCCCGGGTAGACGGTCAGGCCCTTGCCGTCGATGATCAGCGCGTCGGCTGGAGCCGCGACGGCGACGCCGACGGCTTCGATCAACCCGTTGCGAACGATGATGGTGCCCGCGTCAATCGGCGCGCCCACCGCGGTGACGAGGCGTGCGCCGGTGATCGCGTAGACGTGCGGCGCCTCGGCGCGCGCGACGAGGACGAGCGCGGCGCACAGGACGGAGGCCAGCAGCATACGGGTGCGTGTCGTGTTCATGATTGCCTCCTACTGCCGCCCCAGGTAGCGCTCGAAGAGCGACCGGTGCTTGTTCGCCAGCTCGACGTCCTGGCCATTGATGATCACGTGCGTCACCTCGGTGCGGACTTCCAGGGGATCGCCCTTCGCGATGAGCAGGTTGGCAACCTTGCCCGGCTCGATGGTGCCGATACGGTCGGAGACCCCGAGTATCTCCGCGGCGTCGACCGTCAGCGCGCGGATGGCCTCCTCGCGCGAAAGCCCCCACGCCACCGACATGGCCGCAAGATACGGCACCTGCCGGACGTTGGCGTTGTCGCCCGTGGCAAACGCAAACTTCACGCCCGCTTTCTTCAGCTCGGCTGCCGCCTGGTAGCTGGCAGCGTGGAACTGATCCTCCCGTGTCGGCAACGAGAGCACCGAACCGAGGATCACCGGGACGTTCTTCTCCTTGAGCAGCGGCGCCACGAGTGCGGCCTCGGGCCCGGCACAGATCACGATCTTCACATTCGCTCGCCCGGCAAACTCGATCGCATCCTTGATGTCCTGCGCCCGTGTCGCAATGGTGAACAGCGGGAGCCGCTCCTGGACGACTGGAACCAGGGCTTCGAGCGTCCAGTCCACCTGTCGGTCCGGCCCCGCCGCTCGTGCGTAGGCCCGAGCCTGATCGAATAGGCGAATCAGCGAGTCGAGCTTCGCGTCGCGCTCGCGCTTGAGGTCGTCGTAGGTCCGCTCGGGTCCGCCTGTTGGCGCGCCTCTGCCGAAGGTGCCGCGGCCGGAGGCGCCAATGCCGGGGAACTGGAAGCTGAGGCCGGCGATTGGCGTGAGCGTGCTCTCCTCCCAGGTCCAGCCGTCGAGGTTCATCACCGGCACCTGGCCGCCGAGCGTCCCTCCATTCGGGAACACGGCCACCGTCGTCACGCCGTTGGCGCGCGCGACGGGAATGGAGTCGCTGTCGTTGTGGTACGCCACGACCGTGCGGAGTTGCGGGTTGTAGTCGAGCATCTCGGTCGTGTCCTCGTAGCCCCGCGGGCCTGGCTCCGACAGGCCGATCGTCGTGCGCGCGTTGATCCACCCCGGGTAGACGTCGGCGCCGCCCGCGTCGATCACCTTGGCGCCGGCTGGCACGTTCACGCTCGCGCCGACAGCCTCGATCCGGCCGTCGCGAATCACGATCGTTCCCCGGTCGATGCTCGGCTTCGACACAGGGTGGACCTTCGCGTTCGTGATGACCAACACGCCTTTGGTCGTCGCACCGATCGTCATCTTCGGCGCGAGTCTGGCCAGATCGGCAGCTGCCGCGGTCCCGGGTCTCTGGTCGCCTGCGCCTCCAGACGATTTCGCGTCGGCTGCGGCAACCGGCCCACCTGCCGCCAGCCCCCCCGCCGCCACCTCTCCTGAGCGACGTGTGGCGCTCTCGCGCTCCGCCTTCTCCGCGGCGACGAGGACCGCTTTCTCCTTCTCGACCTTCGCGACGCGCTCGAGGTCCGCCTGCCGATCGTAGTACAGCGCACCGTCGATGTACGTCCGTTCGACAACGGCGTACGAACTCAGCGGATGTCTCGTCCAGATGACGAGGTCCGCGTCCTTGCCGGCTTCGATCGACCCGACACGCTTCTCGAGGTGAAGCTGTCTGGCCGGGTTGATCGTCACCAGTTCCATCGCCTGCTGTTCGGTGATGCCGCCCCAGTGCATCATCTTGGCGGCCTCCGTGTTGAGGCGGCGCGCATGCTCGGCGCTATCCGAGTCGATCGACACGACGACGCCGGCCTTCAGCATCAACGCGGCGTTGTAGGGGATGGCGTCAATCGCCTCCACCTTGAATCCCCACCAGTCGGAGAAGGTCCCGACGCCGGCGCCGTGCGCGGCCAGCTCCTTCGCCACCTTGTAGCCTTCGAGGCCATGCTCGAAGGTCGTGACCTTGAAGCCGAACTCCTCGGCCAGGCGCAGCATCATCAGCATCTCGTCGGCGCGATAGGCGTGAACGTGCGCCAGGCGCCTGCCCTCGAGCACCTCGACCAGCGGGTCGAGCTGCAGGTCGCGGCGCGGCGCGAGGACGTCCTCTCCGGCCTTCTTTCGCTTCTCGTAGTCCTGCCAGGCGCGCTGGTAGGCCCTGGCGCGCGTGAAGGCTTCGCGAATCACGTACTCGACACCGGGCCGGCTGGCCGGATACCGGGAGGGCCCGGCCTGGCCCGACAGTCGGATCTGCTTCGGGTTCTCGCCGAGCGCGAACTTGAGGCCGGGCAGCCCCGCGTCGAAGACAAGGTCCTCCGCGCGCGTCTTGCCCCAGCGCAGCTTGATGATCGTGTTCGTGCCGCCGATGGGGTTGGCGCTCCCGTGGAAGACGCTGGCCACGGTGACCCCGCCCGCGACGTCGCGATAGATGTCCACGTCGCCCGGATCGAGCACGTCGAGCACGTTGGTCATCGAGCTGACCGTCGTACCGCCCTCGTTGGTCGAGTCCTCGGCGATGTGCGAGTGCTCGTCGATGATGCCCGGCGCGACGAACTTGCCGGCGGCATCGACGACCTCGGCACCCGGCGGGATCGCAAGATTCGTCCCTACCGCCGCGATCTTCCCGTCGCGGACGATCACCATGCCGTCCGGAATCGTTCCCTTGGTCACGGTCAGGATCGTCCCCCCTTTGATCACGATCGTCGGGGGGGACGTGCGGGTCTGGACCTGCGCCTGCAGGTGGACGACCGCACCGAGGGCGCACCCCACCACAAGGGGCGCGGCGAGCATTCGAGCCATGGTTCGACACTTCACAATTGCCTCCGACAGCATCATTGACCGGTCCGGATCTACTGAGGGCCGTGTCCTGCTACTGGAACTGGCGAGGTGTGTACTTCGGATCTTCGTCGAGGACGTGGTTCTTGAGTGCCGCCCAGGCCCACGCGTTCACCTGGTCCGACATGATGTAGTAGTTGTGGTCGTGGTGCTTGATGATCTCCAACTGCACCGGCATGCCGGCCTTTTTCAGCGCGTCGGCCGTTGCAGTGACGTCGGCCTGCGGGAAGAACCGGTCCGCGTCGCCGACGGTGAGGGCCAGAGGGATCCTTCGTTCCGCGGCCTCGACGGCCCTGAACTCCTGCGGCGACCGCCAGGCGCCCGCGTGCAGGGCGCCGGCGGCGAAGAACTCCGACTCCAGCATGGCCATGTAGAGGACAAACACCGCACCGGCCGAGTGGCCGAACAGGTAGACGCGGCGCGGATTGACGACGGGCAGCGATTTCCGGAGAGCATCGACCAGCGCGCAGAGCGGCGCCGGACCGTCATTGGGGACATGCCAGCCTTGCGAGTTCTGCGCATCGGGCGCGACGAGCACGATCCCTTCCTTGTCAGCGAGCTTCTTCCAGGGCTCGGCGAGGGTCGAACCGTTCCGGCCCGAACCATGGAGCAGAACGACCATCGGCGCCGAGCCGGCGAGGGTGGCGCTCTTTGGGACGAAGAGGTAGTAGCTGACGGTCTGCTCCCCGAAGGTGAAGACCTCTTTCGTGATCTTGCCCGGCGTCACCGCCGCCGACGGAGTCACACCCACAAACAGGGATATCAGCAGCAACCCACCCACCCAACACGCTCTTCTCGTGCCCATGTGTCGCCCTCTCTTTCTCCAGACGCGGATTGCGCGTCGCCCCGCGTTTTGGGTCGCTTCTGACACGGATCGATTTGAGCCCGCCCGATGTGCGGAAGGTCGACGGCGGAGTTCGGGGTCGAGGGATTCTCCAGGGGGCGGTCGGCGCAAAGTATACTTTCGTCCTGATGGACCGCAAAGCTGTCTTGATCAGCTCGTGTCTTGCCGGCATCCTGGCCGTCGCGCTCGCGGCAGCTCCTGAGCCGGCCGCGTCGTCCTTGTTGATCACCGGTGCCCGCGTGCTCGATGTCCGGACGGGGGCCTACGTGCCCGCCGCGGGCGTGCTGGTTGAAGGACGCCGTATCACCGCCATCCTGTCGGCGCTGCCTGCCGCACTCCCGAATGGTGCGCAGCGGCTCGATCTGGCGGGAGCGACGCTGGTCCCCGGTCTCGGCGACATGTACGCGACCGCGGCGCCCGACGCCTCGGTGGACGCCGACTTCTACTACGCCATGGCGTTGGCGCACGGTGTGACGATGTACCGCACGGTCGGTGCGCCGCTGCCATGGGCTGCGTCGCAGCGCGCACGATCCACCAGCGGCGACATCGTCGCCCCCCGGTTGTGGGTCGGCGGCGCGATGCTCGACCAGCAAGGCCCGCCTGGATTCTCGACGCGCCGCGTGCCAGACGTCGTGACGGCGCGCCGCGAAGTCCTCGAGCAGTCGTCGCTCGGCGCCGATTGGGTGACCGTCTCCTCCAGGACCGATGCCGAGATGTACCGCGTTATCGTGCGGTCCGCCCACTCGGCGAGGATGCGAGTGAGCGGGCAGGCCGGCACGGTATCAACGGCCCAGTTGTTCACCATCGGCGTCGATGCGGTCGACGGGCTCGCCTTCCTGACGAAGACGCGCGACGAGATCGAGCGAACGCCGGCTTCAGGTGCGACGACTCCCCAGGTGGATCCGCAGGCGATGGAGGACGAGGCGTGGCAGCTCCCGGCCCCGGTTTTTTCCAGCCGCGCGGCGCGCCCGGCCGGCCGGTGTGCATTCCTGGTGCCCATGCTTGGATCGTTCAACGGCATCCTGGCCGGCGGATTGCTGAAGGGCGACGTGGGCGTGACGTTGCTTCCTGAGCGCTGGCGCAATGAATTGGTGGCGAGAGCGCACCCTGCGGCCTGGCCTGGGGCCGACCGGGCCGGTCGTGCCGCCGAGAACCGGACCCGGGCGGTGCGGGACCTCGTCGCCGCCGGCGTCCGCCTGGTCACCGGTGTCGATGTGCACGCGGCCGGCTACAACGTGCCTGGCGCCGGCGTCCATCGCGAACTCGCCCTGCTCGTAGCAGCCGGCCTGACTCCGGCCGACGCGATCCGCGCCGCGACGATGAACTGCGCGGAGATGGTCGGAGCGGAGTCGACCCTGGGACAGATCAGGCCCGGCTTCGCTGCGGACTTCATCGCGGTCGATGGAGACCCGCTGCGAGACATCGGACAGCTGCAACGCATCCGACTGATAGTGAAGGGTGGGGAGGTGCTGGACAGGGGCATGCTGTTGGGGCAGGCAAGGAGGGCGGGGAGGGCTCCGCTCTCATCCACCCCCACCACCACGGCGTCCCACCGCCAGTAGTCGCCGCCCGGCCACACCATCCGCCGGATCAGTTGCACCAGGAGGCCCCCTTGGCCGTTCGGGATCGCCCGGTACGGAGACCACAGCCCGCCGTTCGGAACCGTCACCACCTGCGTCTCCACCGCCCCCGTGCTCCGCACGAACGTTAACTGGAGTTGCTCCGGATCCACGACGCTCGGCACCACCACCGAGCCGTCAAGGAGCACCGTCGGGTAGCCGGGCGTCCCAGATAGCGTCGCGCCCGGCCCACCGCCCAGACCGATGTCCAGGCCGACGAGCGTGTGGGTGTCCGGGTCCACATAATAGAGCGGGCCGTTGGGATCGATCGCGAAGGGACCGACTCGCTCAGGCCCAGTGCCCCCTCCGCCGTTCGGGCCGAAGACCAGCAGGCGCGTCGTGAACGCCTCCCAGTCGTGGACGAGCGCGACCACGCCGCCCGACGGGTCGCCCGACACCTGCATCACCGCGCCCCCCGCCGCCGTCCACGCCTCGCGGCCGTCCTGCTCGAACGCGCGGATCACATCGTGGCTGCGGGACTCGCCCGTGCTCTCGTAGGTGTAGATCCGGTGCGTGCCGTCCGCCAGCGTCGCGCCCTGCACAATGCGCTGCGGCGGAGTTCGGCGGTTCAAGAGCGCGCGATCTGATCGCAGCACCGGGGCGTTCTGAGGTTTGGAGTCTGTGAGCCGAGCAGACCCTTCGGGTCGCGCCGGTGCGGCGCCACCCGTGTTTGGGCGTGGCGTTGACCACCGTGACTTCCGCCAGCGGCGCGGCCCTCGGTGAGCGACCACGCCCCGCGTTCTACCGACGCCGTTGCCTCAGCCAGCCCACCAACAGGATCGGCGTCGCAAGGATGAAGCTCCCGAGAGTCAGAAGCGCTCCACCCACCAACAGGATCATCATCCGGGAGATGGACATCTGGCCGAGTACAGTATGGGTGACCAAGAGGGCTTCGGGGAACAGCGCCCACCGGAGGCGGTGAAACACCTCATTCACGGTATCGGAGCTGAATCGGTGGGTCACGCATGCGAGCAACGCGAGGCGTGCGACAGCTAACGTCGCACCGGTCACCACGTAGCGACGCCGCTGCCTCAGCCACCCCACCAGCAGGATCGGCGTCGCCATGATGAAGCTCCCGAGCGTCAGAAGCGAAGACCAGAACAAGACTCGCAGCGTCCAGTTCTCGATTCTAGTCACGCCGAGGAGGTCGTACTCGGCGAGGAGTATCTCAGGGCGCAACAACCAGTAGAGGTTATAGACTGTCTCAGTCATTTGCTGGGAGATAGACCGATACTCTGCCCAGGCGTTCAGTGAGACGCGGACGACGGCCAACGCCGCTCCCGTGCTCAGGTAGGCCACCAACACACCCCTCCCGAGCCTCCGGCCGCGTCCCGGTTTCTGCTCTGCTCCCAGCTGTCTATCCACGGGTTCCTCCTGCCTCACAGACGACAATCACTGCTGCTGGCGGTTCCAATCCGGCGACGTCGCGGCCCGGCGCCGCCCCGAGCGTTCGATTCCGCCGCCCACCGCCTCTCCCTATCGTCACCATCGCGTCATCCTCCGGACCCGTCGTCAGGCGGGCGCGCCGTGTGACACTCAGGCGGCGGACAAATCGTCGTCTCCATCCGTACTCCCGAGACATCACTTGTTCGACACCAGGAACCGCATCTTGTTCTTGGCAAAGTCCGACCAATGGAGCGGGCCGAAGAAGTGCGCGCGCCAAGCCGCGCTTTGGCTGTCGTAGCAATCCGTGCACTTCTCGTTGACTATGTCGGCCGTGAAGAAGTACGGGGGTTGATGTCCAAGTTCATGTGCGGCGGTGTTGCCCATGCCTCTGCCGAAGGCCCTGAGCACGTCCCCGCGGGAGAGGTTCTTCGTCTGCAGGCACGCGTCCGCGAGGGTAGGACATCCAATGACGGACATCAACGTGCTCCACACATTGGGGAAGTAGACATCACTCTCGAACTTGAGGCGCGGAGTGTACCCAGGCGGTGCGATCTCGCTATGGGGGACGTCCGGGCTCACCGTCTCCGTCACATGTATGTGCCGTGGCGCACTCGGATTTCCGGTGGTGAAGGTCACGTCATAGCCTTGATAGGCGTCTCGCATTGCCTGGAGGGTTACGCTCCTCACGAGCGCCTGCTCGCTCGACGACAGCACGTCCCCCGGACAGGCGCCGACTCTCCACTCGTTACTGCTGCCGCAGTATCCAGTCTGGAAGTCGACCTGTACGATGTAGGGAACTGCCGCAGCAAATGCGTATGCCGGATTGCCTCCCGCAGACCAGGGCGCGAAGGGCGAGGCGGGTTCCTCGGACGTCACGGTAATGTTCACCAAGTCCCCGTTGGTCCCGGCTCCCGCGCCGCCGCCGAGATACGTGCCGTCGGTCGCGGGCACCAGATACGAGAGCCGCATCTGCCCGAGCGGACCGGGCGCAAGCACCTGCCCGTCGTTCAACGTCACAAGGACGTCGCTGCCGCGGGCGGCGACCGAGGTGATGCTGAGGACCGGCTGGCCGCAGTCGCCGTTGTAGAACCACTGCTGGCCGATGTTGTCCCAGATCCACCCGCACGAACCCGACGGACCGTAGAAGCTCGCCAGCCCGCCAGGATTGCCGTTCGCCTGCAGCGGCATGAGCATCCCCACATGCCGTTTCGCCCCGCCGCCCCACGATGGCTCGGTGGAGTACTCCACTTGCGACGTCGCCACGATGGTCCCGTTCTCGCCCACGACGATCTCACCCCAGTCGGCCCCGAGCGCCGTGCTCCCGGTGAGGGCTCCGCTCTCATCCACCCCCACCACCACGGCGTCCCACCGCCAGTAGTCGCCGCCCGGCCACACCAGCCGCCGGATCAGTTGCACCAGGAGGCCCCCTTGGCCGTTCGGGATCGCCCGGTACGGAGACCACAGCCCGCCGTTCGGAACCGTCACCAC
>DASXVO010000047.1 GCA_036504215.1 Vicinamibacterales bacterium
GGAAGCGATTTCACGGGAAAGTTCCGTGGTCGCGTCCAGGTGTGCGAAGGTCGTTGCCGGAGCCGGGTCGGTGTAGTCATCTGCGGGAACGTAGATGGCCTGCATCGAGGTGATGGACCGGCCGCGGGTGGAGGTGATGCGCTCCTGCAGCTCGCCCATCTCATCGGCGAGGGTGGGCTGGTAGCCCACGGCCGACGGCATGCGACCGAGGAGCGTGGACACCTCGGAGCCCGCCTGGGTGAAGCGGAAGATGTTGTCGATGAAGAGCAGCACGTCCTTGCCTTCCGCGTCGCGGAAGTACTCGGCCGTCGTCAGCGCCGACAGGCCGACGCGGAGGCGGGCGCCCGGCGGCTCGGTCATCTGCCCGTACACGAGCGTGCACCGCGACTTGGACGGGTCGCCGGCCACGATGACGCCGCTCTCCTGGAACTCTGTCCAGAGGTCGTTGCCCTCGCGCGTGCGTTCACCGACGCCGCCGAACACCGACACGCCGCCGTGCTTGAGCGCGATGTTGTGGATCAGTTCCTGGATGATGACCGTCTTGCCGACGCCGGCGCCGCCGAACAGGCCGATCTTGCCGCCCTTGAGGTACGGCTCGATGAGGTCGACGACCTTGATGCCGGTCTCGAACATCTTGAGCTCGGTGGACTGATCGACGAGCGCAGGCGCGGCGCGGTGGATCGGCCAGCGCTCCTTCGAGTTCACCGGCTTGTCCGGGAAGTCGACCGGCCGGCCGAGCACATTCAACACGCGGCCGAGCGTTTCGGGACCGACGGGTACCGTGATCGGCTCGCCGAGATCGAGGGCGCGCATGCCGCGCTGCATGCCGTCGGTCGGCTCCATGGCCACCGCGCGGACGCGGTTCTCGCCGAGGTGCTGCTCAACTTCGGCAATGACGTCCATCGCGGTCGCGCCGGCTCCGCCCTCGGAGTGAATCCGGACCGCGTTGTAGATGGCCGGCAGATGTCCGCCCTCGAACTCGATGTCGATGACGGGACCGATGACCGCGACGACCTTGCCGGAGTGCTGGGAAGTCTGTTCCATAGCCTTCAGTCGGTGATGCTTGTCAGTCGATGATATTCGTCAGTCGACCATGCCCGTCAGTCGACCATCCCTGTCGGTCGCCCGGCGCCGGCTAGAGCGCCTGCGCGCCCGACACCACCTCGATGATCTCTCGCGTGATCGCCGCCTGGCGCTGTTTGTTCATGGTCAGCGTCAGACTGTCGATGACATCGCCCGCGTTCTTCGTCGCGTTGTCCATCGCCACCATCTGCGCGGCATTGCCGGCGGCGGCCGATTCGAGCAGCGCCCGGTACGTCTGCACCTCGACGACGCGCGGCAGCAGCCCGTCGAAAATCTGCTGCGCCGACGGTTCGTACAGGTAGTCAACCGTGGCGCTCGAGTCCGTGGGTTCGAACACCGCCTTCGTGATCGGCAGCATCTGGTCGATGACGATGCGCTGCTGGAGCACGGACTTGAACTCGTTGTAGGCGAGGAACACCCGGTGCACCTCGCCGTTGGTGAACATCCGGATCGCCTCTTTCGCAATGGCCTGCGCGTGGCCGTATTCCGGCTTGCGCGTGAAGTTCACCAGTTCGAACTGAATCGGGTAGCCGCGGCGGCGGAAGAAGTCGCGCCCCCTGCGGCCGATGCAGCCGAGCGTCACCTTCTTTTCCGGGTGATCGAGGATGAAGTTGGCGGACGCGCGGATGATGTTCGCGTTGAAGCTGCCGGACATCCCCTTGTCGCCGGTGAGGACGATCAGCAACGTGGGCTCGTCCGGCCCGGCCTCCGGCTGCGCGAGCAGCGGGTGCAGGGACGGGTCCACGCGCGCGGCGACGCTGTTGAGCACGCGCGTGGCCAGCAGCGCGAACGGACGCGCGTTCAGGATCCGCTCCTGGGATCGACGCAGGTTCGACGTGGCCACCATCTTCATGGCCTTCGTGATCTGCTGCGTCGACTTGACCGCCCGGATCCGCCGACGAATATCAATCAGTGACGGCATGTTCTGATGTGCTAGGCAGCCTTCCGGGCGGCGAGAAACTGCTCGCCGAACTCCTTCAGCGCCGCGTCGATGTCCGCCTTCAGTTCGTCGCTCAACACCTTCTTCTCGCGCAGCGTCGTCAGGATGCCCGGGCGCCGCGTGTCGATGAAGCGGTAGAGTTCCTTCTCGTACGCGTCGGCCTCGGTCACTTCGAACTTGTCGAGGAACCCGTTCGTCGCCGCGTAGACGATCAGCACCTGCTTCTCGACCGCCAGCGGCTCGTACTGCGGCTGCTTCAGGATTTCCATCAGCCGGCGGCCGCGGTTGAGCTGATCCTGCGTCGCCTTGTCGAGGTCGCTCGCGAACTGCGCGAACGCCGCGAGGTCGCGGTACTGCGCGAGGTCGAGGCGCAGGCGGCCGGCCACCTGGCGCATCGCCTTCACCTGCGCGGACCCGCCGACGCGCGAGACCGACAGGCCGACGTTGACCGCCGGACGCTGGCCCTGGTTGAAGAGGTCGCTCTCCAGGAAGATCTGGCCGTCGGTGATCGAGATGACGTTCGTCGGGATGTACGCCGACAGGTCGCCTGCCTGCGTCTCGATGATCGGGAGCGCGGTCAGCGAGCCGCCGCCGAGTTCCTTGTTCATCTTCGCCGCGCGCTCGAGCAGGCGCGAGTGCAGGTAGAAGACGTCGCCCGGGTACGCCTCGCGGCCTGGCGGGCGGCGCAGCAGGAGCGAAATTTCGCGGTAGGCCTGCGCGTGCTTCGACAGGTCGTCGTAGACGCACACCGCGTGGCGGCCGCTGTCACGGAAGTACTCGCCCATCGCACAGGCCGAGTAGGGCGCGATGTAGAGCATCGGCGCCGGATCGGCGGCCGTGGCGGCCACGACAATCGTGAACTCCATGGCGCCTGCCTCTTCCAGCGTCTTGACGACGTGGGCGACCGTGGAGGTCTTCTGCCCGATCGCGTTGTAGATGCAGACGACGTCCTGGCCCTTCTGGTTGATGATCGTGTCGATGGCAATCGCCGTCTTGCCGGTCTGGCGGTCGCCGATGATGAGTTCGCGCTGGCCGCGGCCGATCGGGATCATCGTGTCGATGGCCTTGAGGCCGGTCTGCACCGGTTCGCGCACCCCCTGCCGATCGACGACGCCCGGCGCAATGCGTTCGATGGGCGAGACCTTCTTGGTCGCGATCGGCCCCTTGCCGTCAATCGGCTGACCAAGGGCGTTGACGACGCGGCCGAGCATCTCCTCGCCGACCGGCACCGAGATGATGCGCCCGGTGCGCTTCACCGGGTCGCCTTCCTTGATCTGGCGGTACTCGCCCAGCAGCACGGTGCCGACGCTCTCCTCTTCGAGGTTCAGCGCGATCCCGAACACGCCGTGCGGGAACTCGATCATCTCGCCGGACATCGTCCGCTCGATGCCGTGCACGCGCGCGATGCCGTCACCGATCGACACGACCGTCCCGACCTCGGCCACGTCCACGTCCACGGCGTAGCTGCCGATCTGGTCGCGGATGATCTTGGAGATTTCTTCGGCTTTGATTTCCATAAGGATCGAGGCTCTGAACTCCGAATCAACTACGCCGACTGGGTCAGCGTGTCCTTCATCTTCTCCAACTGGCGCTGCACGCTGCCGTCGTAGACGACGCTGCCGATGCGCGTGACGACGCCGCCAATGATGGCGCGGTCAACCTTCGTGG
Source organism: Vicinamibacterales bacterium (assembly GCA_036504215.1). Taxonomy (NCBI): domain Bacteria; kingdom Pseudomonadati; phylum Acidobacteriota; class Vicinamibacteria; order Vicinamibacterales; species Vicinamibacterales bacterium. The sequence goes on from DASXVO010000047.1 coordinate 3,692, forward strand.
TGACGATGACGTCCCGGCCGGTCTTCTCGGCGATGGCCTGCTGCAGCGCCTGAACGCGGTCGGCGGGCAGGGGCACCGCGGAGGTGATCTCCGCCTGGACGACGTTCAGGAAGTCCAACAGGCGGCGGCGATACTCGTCGAGCATGTCGGACAGCAGCACGAGACGATCGCGATTCGCGAGCATGACGATCAGCTTGCGGACCACCGGGCTGACGGTGAGGTGGTCGAGCAGATCGGTCACGAGCGCCGCCTTGCGCTGCGCCGGAATCGCCGGGTTGACGACCGCGCGCCTCAGTTGGTCGTTCGACTCGACGATGGCGACAAACGACGCGAGTTCGGCCTCGACCGCCTTGGGGTCGGCTTCCACCCGGCTCACGTCGAGCAACGCCCGCGCATACCGCGCGGCGGAACTGCGATTGGTCATCTCCTAGGCTCTCGGCTCTCGGCTCTGGGGCCTGCTAGTGTCTCACCTGCGTCACATACCGGTCGATCAGCCGGGTCTGGTCCTCATCGGTGATCGTGCGCCTCACGCGCTCGGTGGCGACCGACACCGCGAGTTCGCCGACGCGTTTCTTCAGGTCGCGCTCGGCGATCCGCAGTTGCGTGTCAATCTCGCGGCGTGTCTGATCGAGCATCCGCTGGCGCTCGAGGGCCGCCAGTTCGCGGATGCGGACCTCTTCGGCCTTGATGTCGCCGAGGCCGCGTCGTTTCAGCGCGTCGAGTTCGGCCGGCAGCGCCTTCAGTCTGGCGTCAATCTGCTCGAGTGCCGCGGCGGCTTCGGCCCGCATGTCGGCAGCCTTCTTCAGATCACTCCTGATCGTCACGCCCCGGTTCTGCAGATACGTGGCGAAGGGCGATCTGAGCAGATAGATCAGCACGCCGGCGAGAACCGCAAAGTTGAAGAGACGTGCGATCGGTGCCCAGATCGATTCGGACGTTTCCTCTCCGTGCTCCTTCGCCCCGCGTCCGCCGGCGTGTTCGGCTGAACCGGCGGCCTCTGTGGTCTTGTGCGGCTCGCCGGCTTGCGCGCCGCGCCCGGCCGGCGGCCCGGCCGTCTCGGGTGCGGGCTGCGCGTGCTCGGCTGCGGGCGCCTGCACAGGAGCCTGCGGCGCGGCGATCGCGGGCCGGATCGCGACCAACGTCACGAAGAGGCAGACAATCGCCAGCGCGGCGGCCCGATGTGGTGCTCGCGGGGCGGATGAACTTGTGTGGGTCGGAACGGTGGTCAAGGGTTTACGACGCCTTTCGATCGAGCACGCGTTCCACGATGGCCTCGCCAAGCGCATCGGCCTCCTTTTCGAGCTGCGCGGAGGCCGCCAGCTTCTGGGCCTGCAGTCGCGCGCTGGCGTCGGCCACACTCGCCTCAACTTCCTGGCGAGTCTGCGCCATGATGGCGGCGCGCTGATCGTTGGCCAGACGACGGTTCTCGTCCATTTCCCGGTACACGTCGGCCTGCGCGGCCTTGGTGCGCCGCTCGAACTCGGCGGTCGCTTCGCGTGCGCGCGTCGCGGATTCCTGCGCCAGTTCCTGCGCCGTACGGATGGCTGCCTCGCGCTCGCGCATGACGCGACCGATCGGGCGGAACAGGCCGCGGTCGAGAACGACCGCGATCAGCAGGACGAAAACGATGACCCAGATGACAGCAAGGCCCGGGAGCACCTGAGCGCACCTCCCACCCGCGCGCGCGATGATGCGACACGGCACGCAGGGCACAGATCAGAAACGCGGGGACGCGAGGGCAAACGACACGAAAACATCAATTTATACCATGAGATAGGTGCTGGGTGCTATCTGCTATGTGCTGAATGCCCGCGAAGGTGCTGGGTGCTATCTGCCAGGTCCGTCGGTGCACGATGTCAGCACGATTGCCGATCCGGCCGATGGGGCGACCGTTCCGATCTGCACGGCTGGGACGCCCGCGCGCGCGAAGGCGGCAGCGGCCAGGCTGGCCTGCCTCGGGTCAACGGCGGCCAGCAGGCCGCCCGAGGTCTGCGGATCGAAGAGGAGCGCCCACAGCGCAGCGTCCATGTCCCCGCCGCCGGCGACTCCTTCGGCAAAATGCTGCTCGTTGGTCTTCATCCCGCCCGAGCGATTGTCCGCGAGGTCACGCGCGCCTGGAAGCAGCGGGATTGAAGAAGCTTCGAGGCGCAACGTCACACTGCTGGCGACGGCCATTTCGCTGGCGTGGCCGGCCAGGCCGAACCCGGTAATATCAGTACACGCGTGGACGCTTCCCTTCGGCAGGGTGAGCAGCGCGTCGGCTGCGGCCCTGTTCAATTGCACCATCGTCGCGATCGCCGCGTCCATCGAGAGCTTGGGCGCGCGATCGAACTTGATGGCCGTCGCGATGACTCCCGTCCCGATCGGCTTGGTCAGGAAGAGCGTGTCGCCCGCGCGCGCACCGGCGTTCGCCCAGACGGCGTCTGGCGCGACCACGCCGGTGATGGCGTAGCCGAATTTCACCTCGCGGTCCTGCACGGTATGGCCACCGAGGAGGGCGACACCGGCTTCTTGCAGCTTGCGGAACCCGCCGAGAAAGACGTCGCGGATGATTGACGCGTCGAAATCCGCCTTCGGGAAGCCGGCGATGGCCAGGGCGGTGAGGGGCCGGCCGCCCATCGCGTAGACGTCGCTCAGTGCGTTGGCGGCGGCGATGGCGCCGAAGGTGGCCGGGTCGTCGACGACGGGTGTGAAGAAGTCCACGGTCTGGACGAGCGCCGTGGCGTCATCCCACCGGTACACACCGGCATCGTCCGCGGTCCTGAAGTCCACCAGGACACGGTCATCGGGCTGAAGAGGAATGTCGCCCAGAACCTGGGCGAGCTCGCCTGCGGCGAGTTTGCTCGCTCAACCCGAACAGGAAACCATTTCGGTCAGACGTTTGGCCATAGATCCAGACTTGACGATGATAATCGAGAATCAGGGACAGTCAGTCGCGGACCACAAGGTGACGGTCGGCCGTGCGGCGTGTCAGTCGATGTCACGAGGCGTCCGTCGGTGCTACGGGCATCGGTCGCTGTTCGCGGATCGTCAGTCGAAGCCGATCGTTGTCGGTCGGGGATCCTTCGGCCGTCCGACCGGCCCGGCTGCCCTGGGATCTATGTCTGACCAACGGGTCATTCATATGACCCAATGGTCAGCACGCCCATGCCGGGAGCACGTTGACCCGGAAGATTCGTCGGCGTCGCCACTGGAGGTCCTGTCCCGTGACTGAATGGCCGTCGTCGCCTGATAGTCGATTGTCTTCGCGTCAGTCTTCCGTTAGCAACTCGAACAATCGCTGCAACTCATCTTCGCTCTTGAAGTCGATCTCGATTCGGCCGCCCTTCCGCTGGCGGATGATGCGGACCTGGGCGCCGAGGCGGAGGCGGAGATCCTGTTCGGCGGCGCGAGTGTGGACGTCCGGCTTCTTTTCCTTCGGCGGCGGCGGTGGCGTCGTGAGGCGCTTGACGAGCGCCTCGGTCTCGCGCACCGACAGGCGACGCGAGACGATCTCTGCGGCTGCTTTCGAAATCGCCGGGTCGTTCTCGAGCGCCAGCAGGGCTCGCGCGTGCCCCATCGACAACTGGCCTGATGAGACCTGGTCGCGGACAGCCGGCGGGAGGCGCAACAGGCGCAACGCGTTGGCCACCGACGACCGGTCCTTTCCCACCACGTCCGCGATTTGCTCCTGCGTCAGGTCGAACTCGTCGCTGAGCCGCCGGTAGGCGAGTGCCTCGTCGATGGCGTTCAGGTCTTCTCGTTGGATGTTCTCGATGAGCGCCATCTCGAGGAGCCGGGCGTCCTGGCCCGGCGCCACATCTTTCACGATGACCGGCACTTTGAGCAGGCCGGCATGTTGCGCGGCGCGCCATCGCCGCTCTCCGGCGATGATCTGGTAGTTGCTTCCCACCCGGCGCACGATGATCGGCTGGATGATGCCGTTTGCCTTGATCGAGCGAGCCAGATCTTCTACGCCCGCCTGGTCGAAGTGGCCGCGGGGTTGGAACCTGTTCGGCTCGATCCGATCGACGTCGACTTCGAGTGCTCCGATCCGTGGTTCTGGCGCGTCGGGGATCAGGGCGCTGAGGCCTTTACCAAGTGCGGGTCTCTTCTCAGCCATCGTGGTCTACGTGCTCCAAGGGGAAGTCTGTCAATTCTTCGAGACCGCTGCCAGCCGCGCCTCGTGGCGCGCGATCACCTCGCGGCCGAGGGCGATGTACGCCTCGGATCCGCGCGACTTGGGGTCGTAGACGACCACCGGCAGGCCGTGGCTCGGCGCCTCGCCGAGGCGCACGTTGCGGGGAATGACCGTTTCGAACGTCTTTCCCTGAAAGAACTGCCGCACTTCGTGTGCGACCTGCTGTCCCAGGTTCGTCCGGTCGTCGTACATCGTCAACAGCACACCTTCGATGTCGAGCGCCGGGTTGAGGGCGGCGCGCACGCGGCGCATCGTTGACACCAGCTCGGCAAGTCCTTCGAGGGCGAAGTACTCGCAATGGAGCGGTATGAGGACGGCGTCGCAGGCGACGAGAGCGTTCAGCGTCAGCAGGCCGAGCGAGGGAGGACAGTCGATGAAGATGAAGTCGAACTGCTCGGCAACCGGCCGCAGGAGAGTGTTGAGGCGCTGCTCGCGCGCCAGGAGACCGACCATCTCGATCTCGGCACCTGTCAGGTTCCGGTCCGCGGGTATGAGGGAGAGCCCTTTGAGTGGCGTCTCGAGCACGAGGGTGTTGAGGTCGACCGCATCGTCACCGGTCAGCGCCCGGTAGATGGAGTGCTCGGTATCGGCCCGGTCGCGCATGCCGACCCCGCTCGTGAGGTTGGCCTGCGGGTCGACGTCAACCAGGAGGACCCGCCGGTCTGCCAGGGCGAGAGCGGCGGCCAGGTTGATGGCGGTGGTGGTTTTGCCGACACCACCCTTCTGGTTCGCGACGGCGATTATCCTGCCCATTTTCAATTAGTTAACGGTGATCTCTTTCCGTGTGTCGCAGGCGATGCGTCTGCTCGGCGGTGTTTCACGTGGAACAACTGGCGGACACACGCAGCCGTCAAGGATACCAGATAACCGGGAAGACGAGACAGTCCGGTGCCACGAGTGCGGCACTACCCGGCGATGGGCATCATTCTCGTGACATGTTGGTGCTGGCGCCGTGGACCGCGTCTGGTACTTCCCGCTGTTCCACGTGGAACAAGTCCGCCTCATTGCGCCGCAGAAACGGACGGCGGTCCCGCGGGATCGAACTTCTTCAGCACAACCAATCGACTTTGCAGCGACTCGACCAGCGGGTGCGAGGCCTGCCAGAAGAGCGGAGGCGTTGGCGTGGCGGGAACCTCGGCCCCGGCCGGGCCGCGGAACAGGAGGCACTGTCCCCCGGCCTTCAGGAATGCCTGCAGCCCAGTCAGGACGCGCGGCTCAACGCGCACGGCACGCATCGTCAGCACATCGAACGCCTCATGTAGTTCGGGTCGCGCAAGCAGCGACTCGTACCGGCTCGTCTCCACACGGAGATCAATCTTCAACTGCCGCCCGGCTTCGCGAAGGAACGCACACTTGCGCGTCTTTGCCTCGACCAGCGTGAAGTCGAGCGCTGGAAGCGCCAGTTTCATGGGAATGGCCGGGGACCCTCCGCCGGACCCGATGTCAATCAGAGAACCGTCCCGCCGCTCGACATGCCGCGCCGCCACGAGCGGCTCGACGAGCAGACGGTCGATGGCGCGGTCTCCCCCGCCTTCGAGATCGAGCGCGGTCAGGTTGATCTTCGCGTTCCATGCCTCGAGCAACCGGTAGTAACCCTCGAGCCCGACGACGAGTTCCGACGACAGGACCACGCCGGCCCTCTTGCATCGTCGCTTCAGCCGTTCGGTGAACTCGCGGGTGGTCATCCGGTACTGATCTCGGACGATAGGCTGGAGAACATTCGGGGAGGCGCGGATGAGAGGGAGAAAAGTGCTAGCACTTGGCACCTTTCAGTTTCTCCACATGGAACCCCACCACTGCAATGGCTGCCGGCGTCACGCCAGGGATCCGACTCGCCTGCCCCAAGGTCTCCGGCCGGGTCTGGGAGAGGCGCTCGATGACTTCGCGTGTCAGGCCTGGGAGGCCGTGATAGCAGAATCCCTTAGGAATTCGGCGCGACTCCTCGCGCCGCCCCCGCGCGATCGATGCCAGCTCACGCTTGATATAGCCCTCGTACTTGACCGCGCACTCCAGCGACGAAAGCTCCATCTCCCCACGCGCAGCATCGATCTCGCACTCGAGCCGGCCCCCCTGCAACAGACTCGCAAGTGTCGTCTCCGGTTGCCTGATCAACTGCTCCGCCGGCACCCGGTTTCCGCTCTTCTGGCACCTCAGCCATGTTGACGCGACCCTCGCCCGGTTCCCTTCGAATCGCGCGCGCCTGTTCTCGAATCGCTTCCACCGCTCCTCGTCCACCAGGCCGACGCGCTGCCCGATCGGCGTCAAGCGCAGGTCGGCATTGTCAATCCGCAGCAGCAGTCGGTGCTCGGCGCGCGAGGTGAACATCCGATACGGCTCCAGGCAACCCTTCGTCACCAGGTCGTCCACCATCACGCCGATGTAGGCTTCGCCTCGCCCGAGAACGGCCGCTTCCCTGCCCTGCGCCGACAGCGCGGCGTTCACCCCGGCCAACAAACCCTGGCCCGCCGCCTCCTCGTAGCCAGACGTCCCGTTGATCTGGCCCGCGAGGAACAATCCAGAAATCCGCTTGGTCTCGAGCGTTGCGCGCAACTCGGTTGGATCGATGAAGTCGTACTCGATCGCGTAGGCAGGTCGCAGCATGACCGCGTCTTCGAGGCCAGGCAGCGCATGAACCATGTCGAGCTGAATCTCCTCGGGCAGACTCATCGAGAACCCGTTCACGTAGATCTCGTCAACGTCCAGACCTTCTGGTTCCAGGAATACCTGATGCCGCTCCCGGTCGGAGAACCTGACGACCTTGTCCTCAATCGACGGGCAATACCTCGGACCTACTCCCTGAATCTGGCCATTGAACAGCGGCGACCGGGCGATGTTGGCCCTCACCAATTCGTGGACCCGCGCCGTTGTGTGCAGTTGGTGGCAAACGACCTGGGCCCGGTCGATGACGCCGCTCTCGAACGAGAACGGGACGATCGGGTCGTCGCCCACTTCGCGCCTGAACGCGCCCGAACGGACTGCACCCTCGAAGTCGATACTGCGCCGGTCGAGACGAGGCGGCGTGCCCGTCTTCATTCGACCCCATCGGAACCCGAGGTCCTTCAGCGACTCCGCCAGTTCGTGCGCTGGTGCCTCGCCGAACCGACCCGCCTGCCGCTGCTCGGAGCCGATGTGAATCACGCCATTCAGAAACGTCCCCGTCGTCACAATCAGCCGGGGACAGGAGAATGCCCGCCCGTCCACCATCTCGAGTCCCGCCACCGCGCCATCGCAGGTCAACACCCCGCCCGCGGCACCGACGATCCACTCGATGTTCCCCTCGCCGTCGAGCGTGCCCGTCACCCATTCCCGGTACCGCCGCTTGTCCGCCTGGGCGCGCGGCGACCATACGGCCGGACCCCGACTCCGATTGAGCACCTTGAACTGGATGCCGGTGGCGTCAATCGCCAAACCCATCAGGCCACCGAGTGCGTCGATTTCCCGAACGAGATGTCCCTTCGCCGTGCCGCCTATCGCTGGGTTGCACGGCATCTGCGCGACGGTCTCCCTCGATAGTGTGCACAGTCCCACCCGACAGCCCATTCGGGCCACGGCCCAAGCCGCCTCGCACCCCGCGTGGCCAGCGCCGACCACTATCACATCGAAGGATTGCATCGAGGGAACCGCTCGCATCCAAGCAATAAGCTATTTGCCAATGCAGAACTTCGAGAAGATCGCTTCGAGCAGATCCTCGGTGGTCCGCTTCCCCGTCACTTCCTCGAGCGCCTCTCTCGCCGACAGGAGATCCGACAGAATGATTGTTTCTGTCATTTGCCCCACCTCGTCAGGTGCCAGGTCTCCAATCCGACAGAGGTCGGCCCTTGCGCGCACGAGCAGGTCAACATGCCTCGCGTTGCTCACCGCCGGGAGACCGCCGCCTTCAGGGAGCGCGCCAGTCTTTCTGGTGATTGACCTAATTAGGCAGTCGATACCTTCACCGGTCCTTGCGGACACACAGACGATATCGCGCGCGCCTCGACCCTTGACCTCCGCCTCCCGTCCGTCGACCCCGCTCTGCCCGTCCGCCCGCCGGCAACCACCCTCGCCACCGCCGCAGCCCTCGCTGACCCCCCAGCCGCCAGCACCATCGGTTGTGCCTCGGCCAGACCCGAAGCTACCCCCACAGCAGTACTCTGCCAACTCTGCTCCCGGCTCCCACGCCGCCGGTTCATCGATCTTGTTCACCACGACCAGACCGGGCCTTGACGCCGTGGCCCTGAGCACCCGGCGATCCTCGTCACCCAGAGAAGAGGACCCATCCAGCACCACGATTGCGAGATCTGCGCTCTCGCCCGCCAGTTCAGCCCGACGAACGCCCTCCCGCTCGGCCTCGTCATCGCTGCCTCGCAACCCCGCCGTGTCCGCGAGCGTCACCTTCGCGTCGGCGAGCGTCACGACCTCCGTCAGCACGTCGCGCGTCGTGCCGGGTGTCGCCATCACGATCGCGCGATCGACGCCGACGAGTCGATTGAACAGCGTTGACTTCCCCACGTTCGACCGCCCGACAATCGCCACCGTCGCGCCTTCGCGAATCAGTCGGCCCCGAGCCGCGCCCGCCAGCAATTCGTCGATGCGCGCAACCACGCGCCTGACCGCCTCCGCCACCTCGCCCGGCGCGACAAAGTGGAACTCCTCCTCCGCAAAATCGATCGACGCCTCGAGGCGGACGGTCAGATCGAACAACTCGCGCTCGATCTCGGCAATCCGCCCAGCCAGCGTTCCCTGCAGTTGATCGAACGCCACGCGCGCCTGCGCGGCCGTCGTCGCGGAAACGAGATCCTCCACCGCCTCCGCCCGCGTGAGATCGAGTCGTCCATTGAGAAACGCGCGGAGAGTGAACTCGCCGGCCTTCGCCAGACGCGCCCCCGCGCGAACCGCCGCGAGGATCAACTCGTCCACGACCACCGGGCTGCCGTGCACGCTCAGTTCGACGCAGTCTTCGCCCGAGTACGACGCCGGCGCTGCGAACGCCGTTGCGATGGCCTCGTCGATCGGCCGCGGCGCCGCCCCAGGTCTTTCGGCCACCGCAAGCCGGACGAGCGTCGCGTGCCGCGGTTCCAGTGTCTGGTGAGTCTCGCACAGAGCGCGCGCGACATCGAATGCACGCGGACCGCTCAGCCGCACGACTGCCAGACCGCCGCGCCCTCTTGGAGTCGCAAGCGCGACGATCGTGTCGTCCGCGGAATACATGGAGTCCGGCCAGGAGCGCAGGAGCGGGCCCGAAACCCGCCCCTACAGCAGTTTGCGAACCGGCTTGGCGGTGATGATGACGGTCTTGACGGCGGCGTCGCCGATGCTCTCCGTGTCGGCCAGGCCCTGCTCCGCGATCGCCATGTGGACGATGCGGCGTTCGTAGGCGTTGAGAGGACCGAGCTTCTGCTCGAGCCCGGCGCGCTTGGCCCGCTCGCCCAGGAACAACGCCATCTGGCGCAGCTCCGCGTCCTTGCCCCTGCGGAAGCCCATACAGTCAACGACGATCCGTTTGTGCTCGGGCAGTTCGTGCCGGAAGACGGTCGACGCGATGTGCTGCAATGCCTGCAAGGCCTCGGCCTTGTGTCTCAGCAGAACCTCGCCCTCGTCGCCGGCGATGTTGACGCGGGGGCCATCGCCTGTGTCCTCGACCGTCGCCTCCACGTGCAGGCCCATCGCGGTGGTGACGCTCTTCACGAAGTCCAGGAGGCGAGAGTTGATGTCGAGTTCGTCCACGTTGTCACCGTTCTCCGTTACCCGTCGCGGGCACCGAGGCCCGCGGCCACTCATTGACCCTCACGAAGGCCAGCGGCCACACTCGCCGCCGACTAGCTCTTCCCTTTGGTCTTCCGCTCGGCTGCCGGTCGCGCCGTGTTCGCCGGCCCGACGAGATTGTTCGTGATGTACTGCTGCCCGATCGCCAGCAGGTTGCTCACGAACCAATACAGCACCAGGCCGCTCGGCACCCAGAGGAACATGAAGGTGAAGACGAGCGGCATGAACATCATCATCTTCTGCTGGACGGGATCGGCCGAACTCGGCGTCATCCTCTGCTGCCAGAGCTGGCTCGCGCCCATCAGGATCGGCGTCACGTAGTACGGGTCGTGCGCCGACAGGTCGGTGATCCACAGCGTGAAGGGCATGCCGCGAATCTCGATCGCCTGGGACAGCAGCGAGTAGAACGCGAACAGCACCGGCATGGTCAGCAGCATCGGGAAGCAGCCGCTGGCCGGGTTCACGCCCTTCTCCTTGTAGAGGCTCATCACCTCCGTGTTCATCTTCTGCCGCTCGGGGTCGGTCGCCTTCAGCTTGCCGTACCGGTCCTGGATCCCCTTCACCAGCGGCTGGATCTCCTGCATCTTCCGCATCGACACCATGCTCTTGTGACGGAGCGGGAACATGACGGCGTTGATGAGGAACGTCAGGATGATGATGGCCCAGCCGTAATTGCCGACGTAGCCGTTGATCCACTTGAGCGCGCGCAACAGCGGCACGGCCAGGAAGTCGAAGATGCCGTAGTTGATCGTGCGCACCAGACGGCGGTCGAGCGCTTCGAGAACGTCGAAGTCCTTCGGGCCGAAGAAGAAGGTCAGATTCGACATCGACTCCTTCTGCCGCACGCCCCACGCCACGAGCTCGGTGACCTTCTTCGGGTCCCGTCCCGCCGGCGCGGGAAGCGTCACCGGCGAGTACTCGACGCGCACCATCTTCTTCGGAAGCGCCATCGCGATGAAGTAGTGGTCGTCGACCCCGGCCGCCGTCATGTCACCTTCCTGCACAGGCGCCGCCGGCAGGTCCTTGCTCGCCAACCGCTGCACCTTGTCCTCGCGGACGACGATGCCCTCGGGCTTCTGGATGTAGCTGCTGCTTTCGGCGCCCGGGATCTGATCGCCAAGCCCGGGTCCCCACAGTACCGTCGGATTGAGCGCGCGGTCGCCCACGAGCACTTGCGCGCTGACGCGCAGCGTGAACGACGCCGGCTCGAAGGTGAACTCCTTGCGGGCGGCCAGGCCAGACGCATCCTTGTAGTCGAACACGACCGTCTGGGCCTGTCGCGTCGCATCGACTGGGTCACCACCGCCCGAGACCTTGAACAGCGCCTCGTTCACCTGACGCGTGATGGCCGCATCATCGACCTTCAACTCGAACGGCCGCGCGTGCTCCGGCCCGAGATATTGCGGCACCAACTCCTGCGGCTTCTTCTGCAGATCCAAATACTGTTTGAGGCGCCAGCTCTTGAGGTGCGCGCCGCGGTTGGTGAAAACCGCGCGCACGTGTCGCGTCTCGACCACCACGTCCCGCTCCGTCTCGTCCGCCACGATCGGCAGCCCCGTCTTCACGGCCGCCGGCTGGGCGTTCGCCGCAACCTCCACGGAAATCGGAGGTCGGTCGCCACCAGGGCTCTGCGCCGCAACCGCGGCCGGCGTAGGCGCCAGGGTGGCCGCGACCGCCTTGTTCTTCGCCGCCGCATCCTGGGCCGGCTTGATGACAAAGACCTGGTAACCGTAGAGGACCAGGAAAGAGAGGAAGATGGCAACGAGTAGACGCTTTTCCATGAAACCTGTGATCGGCGGGTCAGAGGACCCGCCATGCGGTGCAATTACTGCGATCCACGGGGCCGAAGACCCGCGGTGCGATGTTGTGCCGGAAAATCACTCCGAGGGTCATTATCCCGTCGGCGCGGCCAGGTATCCGGCACCGGGTCGAGCCCATGAGCGCACAGGGGCTGGCAGCGCAAGATTCGCCAGACGCCCAGCCATCCGCCGCGGAGGGCGCCGTGGCGCCGCACCGCCTCAACCATGTATTCCGAACAGGACGGGATGAACCGGCAGGATCCCCGGAAGAGCGGCGAGAGCAGCAACTGGTAGCCGCGCACGGCCGCGAGCACCCCCCGAGCCGGCACGCTGAGCCGCCCGGCACTACTGTCCTGGGCGGGGTCGTCGGACGGCCCGGCGCAGGGCGTATCGGAAGTCGGCTTCAAGGGTGCGGAAGTCGGCATCGAGCAAGTCCGGCCGCGGGATGACTACGATGTCCACGCCTGGCGGTATGTCGGAGCGTCGGAAGATGTCGCGCACCCGCCGCTTCGCCCGGTTCCGAACCACGGCGCCCCCCAACTTCCGGGTCGCCGCGATCCCCAGGCGGCTGATCCCGCGTTCGTTTGGCAGCGCCAGCAGCGTCATGAGCCGGGTGCGGACGCGTTCGCCCCGGTTGTAGACACGCTGAAACTCGGGGCGCTTCCGGAGCCGCTGCGCCGCTCGGAAGGTATGACGGGTTCCGCCAGGCGCCTGTTCCACGAGCGCACCCATTGCCCCTACCGAGACATGGGCCTGGACCCAACTACAGGGCCAGGCGCTTGCGGCCCTTCGCGCGCCGGCGCTTCAGCACCAGCCGGCCGCCCTTGGTGGCCATGCGAACGAGAAAGCCGTGGGTCTTGTGACGCCGACGATTATTGGGCTGAAACGTACGCTTCATGGTCAAATCCTATGCGCGGGCCCCGGCCCGCCTTGTCGCGAAGATGCCGAACTGCCAATGGTAGCGGACCATCTCAGACAAAGTCAACCAGTCCTGCAGCACGCTTCGCGCTCTGGGCTCCAGGCCCTGGCCACTCGACTCGCGATGCGCACCTTCCACCCGCCATTGCGCACCTTCCGGCGCCCTTGGCACTTGGTACCGAGCACCTTCCTGCGCACGAAGCATTCAGCACTCAGCACTCAGCACGTCTCTCGCGCTGAAACTGTGCTACATTGTCCAGCCTTCCTAGTTTTCCACACCCCGGAGGTGCCTCTGAGTTCGGGCTGGTCCCAAAGTTTTCCACAACTGTGGAAATTTATGTTGAAAAACGGCCTCTCGGCAGGCCGCTGTTTCCGGGAAGGGGCGATATTTCGGGATCCGTGGCCGGGCGAAAGTGCCGGAAGCCATATAATTCGGCCGTTCGCACGGGCTGGTTGATGAAGATCACATGAGAATTCTCGGGTTCAGCAGGCGAAAGTCCGATTTTCTCGCGGCAAATTGAGGGGTGGCTGGCACCGCCCGCCAAGATCCGATGGACGACACGAACATCTGGGAGCGCGTCCTTTCCCGTATCGAGACGAAGGTCAATCTGCACACCTTCTACTCGTGGTTCAGGCCGGCCGTCCTGGCCGAAGACCAGGGTGCGACGATCGTCGTCAGGGTCCCTAACTCATTGGTAAAGAACTGGATCCTTCGGCACTACACCGGCGTCATCGCCGAGGCCCTTGCCGAGGTTGGGCGTCCCGGCACCGAAGTCCAGTTGATCGCGGACCTCATCATCGATCCGGCCGACGGCCCGGAACAGCCTCAGCCGTCGTTTCCGGCTGCCGATCCGCCGCCAGCAGAACCCGCTGAGGCTCAGCAGGCTCCCGTCACATCCCTCAGCGGCCTGAACCCGCGCTACTCGTTCGACACCTTCGTCGTTGGTCCCTCGAACCAGTTTGCAGAGGCCGCCTGCCGCGCCGTGGCCGAGGCGCCGTCTCGCTCGTACAACCCGCTGTTCATCTACGGCGGCGTGGGGCTGGGGAAAACCCATCTCATGCATGCGATCGGGCACTACGTGCTCAGTCACCACCGGAACATGCGGCTGGTGTACATCTCGACCGAGCGGTTCATGAACGAGATGATGAACGCGGTCAAGAACGCACGCATCTACGAGTTTCGCGAGCGCTACCGGACCGTGGACGTCCTGCTGGTCGACGACATTCAGTTCCTGGCCGGCAAGGAAGGGACGCAGAACGAGTTCTTTCACACCTTCAACTCGCTCTTCGATGCGCAGAAGCAGATTGTCGTCAGCAGCGACAGCCCCCCGCGCGAGATTCCCTCTCTCGAGGAACGGCTGCGCTCCCGGTTCGAATGGGGCTTGATTGCCGACATCCAGCCGCCCGATCTCGAGACGAAGGTCGCAATCCTCCAGAAGAAGGCGGAGGCAGAAGCCTTGCCTCTGCCCGATAACGTCGCGCTCTACATCGCAGGCAAGATCAAGTCGAATATCCGCGAACTCGAGGGATCCCTCATTCGACTGATCGCGTACGCCTCGCTCAAAGGGCAGGAGATCACGCTCGGCCTCGCGCAGGACGTGTTGAAGCACGTCCTGGATCACGACGAGAAGGCCGTCACGATCGAAGTCATCCAGAAGTACATCGCCGACTACTACCACCTCAAGCCCTCCGACTTGAAGGCTCGCAACAACGCAAAGTCGGTGGCGCGGCCGCGCCAGATCGCGATGTATCTGTGCAAGTCGCTCACCAACTCGTCGCTACCGGAAATCGGCCGGAGCTTTGGCGGGAAGCACCACTCGACCGTCATCCACTCCATCAAGATGGTGGAGAAACTCAAGGACAACGATCGAGATTTCAACAACCTTCTCCACAGCTTTGTCGAGTCGTTACGGTAGCAAAATTGACAACTCCCCCGAGATTTCCACAGCGTCCCTCCGGGGTGCCCCGGAGTCGACTGTGGATGCTTTTCGATCGGGTGGCGGCGGGACTCGGACGCCCACTTCTTCCACAGTTGGCATCCACAGCGCAAATTGTTCAAACGAAAGCACTAAGGTCCTCAAATAACGGTTTCAACAGTCTCTTGTTTCTTATATAATTTCCTCTTCTGATCTCTGTACTTCAGACAACCGATCAAACCGACCGATCTTCAACACCGTTCTCTCACGAGGTCAGCACCGCCATGGAACTTGTTGTGCGCAAGAACGACCTGCTGCGCGAACTGCAACTCTTCCAGGGAATCGTCGAGCGCAACAATACGATTCCTGTTCTCGCCAACGTTCTGATGGAGGCTGACGGCGAGGAACTCCGGTTCCTGGCGACCGATCTCCAGGTGGCGTTGCGGAGCCGTTGTGCAGCCTCTGTGGCGAAAAGTGGGCGGCTCACCCTGCCGGCCAAGAAACTGTTCGAGATCATCCGGGTGCTGCCGGAAACCGACGTGCGGATCGAGCAGGACAAGTCGGGCGTGAGGGTTGCGGCCGATCGGTTCGACTCGCGCATCCAGACGATGCCGGCGGAGGATTTTCCGTCCTTGCCGAAAGCGACAGGGACTCCGAGCCTCGTGCTGCCGAGCGTGCTCTTCCGTCAGATGATCGCGCGGACGCAATTTGCGACCACGAGCGATGACACGCGGTATTTCCTGAATGGTGTGCTGATGGTGGCGAGCGGTTCCGACTTCTCGCTGGTTGCGACCGACGGGCACCGGCTCGCACTGGTGAACGCGAAGCGGGACGGTGCCGCGCCGGCCGAGGAAGTGCGCGTGATTCTGCCGAAGAAGACCGTCGCCGAACTTGGCCGTCTCCTGCTCGAGGTGGACGGCGATATCCAGTACGAGCGGCAGGAGAACCATCTGTTCTTCACGGTTGGCGACCGCGTGCTCGTGTCGAGAATGATCGAAGCCCAGTTCCCGGCGTTCGAGCGCGTGGTGCCGAAGGGCAACGACAAGACGGTCGAGTTCGAGCGCGAGCGCCTCAGCAGCGCGCTCAAACGAGTCGCGCTGTTGTCGCCCGAGCGGTCGCGGGCGGTGAAGTTCGTCATCGAGGAAGGCAAGGTTGAGGTGTCGTCGAGCAGCCCTGAATTCGGAGAGGCCAAAGAGACGATCCAGGCGGACGAGTACAAGGGCGCGCCCCTGCAGATTGGCTTCAACGGGCAGTATGTGCTCCAGTTCCTCGATGTGGTCGACACCGACAAGATCGCGCTCGAACTGAAGGACGAAGTCAGCCAGGCCGTGATGAGACCCATCGGCCAGGCAGGCTTCGACTACACGTACGTGCTCATGCCGATGCGATTCTAGAAGGGATCCCTGATACCGACAGTGCCACCCATGTCAGATAGCAATACCAGTTCCCCGTCGTCCGACGAGCAGGCGCAGGTTCCGATCGAAGCGACCGAGGTTGTCCCGTCGGCCAATGCCCCGGCTCTCGACCCGGCGGGTGCGGCAGACGACTACGGTGCGGACAAGATCAAGGTTCTCGAAGGCCTCGAAGCCGTCCGGCAGCGGCCGGCGATGTACATCGGTTCGACCGGTGCGCCTGGGCTGCACCATCTCGTCTACGAAGTCGTCGACAACTCGATAGACGAGGCGCTCGCCGGCTTCTGCGACACGGTCAACGTCACGATCCACATCGACAACTCCGTCACGGTCGTGGACAACGGCCGCGGCATTCCCGTGGACATGCACGAGAGCGGGAAGTCGGCGGCGGAAGTCGTCATGACGGTGCTCCACGCGGGCGGCAAGTTCGACAACGACAGCTACAAGGTGTCGGGCGGCCTGCACGGCGTCGGCGTCTCGGTGGTCAACGCGCTCTCGGAAACCGTCGATCTCGAGATCTGGCGCAACGGCGAGGTCTACCGCCAGACGTACGAGCGCGGCAAGCCGAACTCGGATCTGGAAGTCACGGGCAAGACGAAGAAGCGCGGGACGAAGATCACGTTCCTTCCCGACGCGCAGATCTTCGAGACGATCGAGCTCACCTTCGACACGCTCGCGCAGCGGCTGCGCGAACTCGCCTTCCTCAACCCCGGCGTCATCATCACGCTGGACGACGAGCGGGGCGAGGGGCGAGGACACAAGTTCCAGTACGAAGGGGGCATTCGCGAGTTCGTCACGCACCTCAATCGCAACAAGACGGGCATCACCGACAAGCCGATCTACATGCGCGGCGAGCGCGACGGCATCGATGCCGAGATCGCGCTGCAGTGGAACGACAGCTACACCGAGACGCTCTACTCGTTTGCGAACAACATCAACACGCACGAGGGGGGCACGCACCTCTCCGGGTTCCGCGCGGCACTGACGCGCACGGTGAATTCCTACAGCGCGAAGAACAACCTCTCGAAGGATCTCAAGGAGAGCATCAGCGGCGACGACATCCGCGAGGGGTTGACGGCGATCATCAGCGTCAAGATCCCGCATCCGCAGTTCGAGGGCCAGACCAAGACCAAGCTCGGGAACACCGAGGTCAAGGGGATCGTCGAGACGATCGTCAACGACAAGCTCGGCGCCTATCTCGAAGAGAACCCGCAGGTCGCGCGGCGCATCGTGATGAAATCGGTCGAGGCTGCGCGGGCCCGCGACGCGGCGCGCAAGGCGCGCGACCTCGTCCGTCGCAAGGGCGCGCTCGAGAACAGCAGCCTCCCCGGCAAGCTCTCCGACTGTCAGGAGCGCGATCCCGCCCAGTGCGAGCTCTACCTCGTCGAGGGTGAGTCGGCCGGCGGGTCGGCCAAGCAGGGCAGGGACCGCAAGTTCCAGGCGATCCTGCCGCTCAAGGGGAAGATCCTCAACGTCGAGCGGGCGCGATTCGACAAGATGCTCGGCAGCGAGGAAATCAAGACGATGATCGCGGCGCTCGGGTGCAGCGTCGGCCCCGAGGACTTCGACATCGAGAAACTGCGGTACCACCGCATCATCATCATGACCGACGCGGACGTGGACGGCTCCCACATCCGCACGCTGCTGCTCACGTTCTTCTACCGCCAGCTTCCGGAGTTGATCGAGCGCGGCTACATCTACATCGCGCAGCCGCCGCTCTTCCGGGTCAAGCGCGGCAAAGCCGAGCACTACATCAAGGACGAGCGCGAGCTCGAGAACTGGCTCATCCACCGCGCGGTCGAGAGCCGGGTCGTGCGGCGGGGAGACGGAACGGAGATATCCGGCGCCGCGCTCGAGAAGAGCCTCCACCGGCTCATCGCGTTCAAGAAGTACCTCGCCGTTGTCGAACGCCGCGGCTACCAGTTCGATGTGGTGCGGGCGCTGATGGACCGCGACGCGAAGGACAAGAACTTCTTCAGTGACCCGGAGGCGTTGCGGCTGCTGGCCGACGAATTGACCACCGCGGGCCGCATCGTGAGCGTGCAGCCGGACGAGGAGCACAACATCTCGGCGCTGCGCGTCGAGACCCGGGCGAACGGCTACTCGCGGCACTACACGGTGGACATGGACTTCGTGGGGGGCGGCGAGTACCGCACGCTGCTCTCCAGCTACCGCGAGATCAAGGGCGTGACGCTGCCGGTCGTCGTGAGCCAGACCACGCCGTCCGTCCCCGAAGTCGACGAGAAGGACGAGGGCACCACCGCGTCGGCCCCGGACGACACCCAACCGGCGAGCGAGACGGCCGACCCCGCGGCGAAGACCGGACCCGTGCCGCCGCCGGCGGCGAAGCCGAAGGACGCCGACGTGACGCTCGAAACGCTCGACGCCCTCGTTGACTACTTCATCGCGGCTGGCAAGAAGGGCGTGGCGATCAACCGGTACAAAGGGCTCGGTGAGATGAACCCCGAGCAACTGTGGTCGACCACGATGAAGCCCGAGATACGCACGCTGCTGCAGGTGCGCGCCGAGGACCACACCGAGGCGGACCAGATGTTCACGACGCTGATGGGCGACCAGGTCGAGCCGCGTCGCAAGTTCATCGAAGACAACGCGCTCGACGTCAAGAATTTGGATATCTAGTCAGGTGCTGACGGTGCCACGGGTGCTGGTGGTGCCGAGGGTGCGAGTGCTGAAGGTGCTGTAGGTGCTGCTGGTGCCGTAGGCGCGGCAGGTGCGGCTGGTGCACGACATGGGCACCACGGCACTAACAGCACCGCACGCTGAGCACCCGTAGCACCGATAGCAGGGCACCGATAGCGCCCGTAGCACCATGAGCACTGGCACCTTGAGCACCCGTAGCACCGATAGCACCACCAGCACCCGACCATGACCATCGCCGCATCCAAGCTGCCCGTAAATATCGAAGACGAGATGAAGCGCTCGTACATGGATTACGCCATGAGCGTGATCATCGGGCGAGCGCTTCCCGACGTCCGTGACGGACTGAAGCCCGCTCATCGCCGCGTGCTCTACGGCATGCGGACGATGGGCCTGGGCAGCAATCGCGCGTATCGCAAGTGCGCCAAGATCGTCGGCGAGGTGATGGGCAACTTCCATCCGCACGGCGACGCCGCCATCTACGACACGCTCGTCCGCCTCGCGCAGGATTTCAACATGCGCGCGCCCCTGGTGGACGGCCAGGGGAACTTCGGATCGATGGACGGCGATCCGGCGGCGGCCATGCGCTACACCGAGGCCAGGCTGAAGCCCCTGGCCGAGGAGATGATGGCCGACCTCGAGAAGGAAACGGTCGACTTCGTCCCCAACTACGACGAGACCACCGAGGAACCGTCCGTTCTTCCGACGCCCTTCCCGAACCTGCTCGTCAACGGGTCGGTCGGCATTGCCGTCGGCATGGCGACCAACGTCCCGCCGCACAACCTGCGAGAGGTGATCGACGCCGTCATCTGGCTCATCGAGCATCCCGCCGAGGGGCCCGACGCGAAGTTCAAGGCCATGCTCCGGTACGTCCCAGGTCCCGACTTCCCGACCGGCGGGCTCATCGTCGGGCGGGCGGGCATCGTGCAGGCGCACCGTACCGGGCGAGGCTCGATCACGATCCGGGCGAGGGCAACGGTCGAGGAAGCCACCAAGGGCGAGCGCACGTCGATCGTCGTGACCGAGATCCCCTACCAGGTCAACAAGGCGAAGCTCATCGAGAAGATCGCCGAACTGGTGCGCGACAAGACGCTCGAAGGCATCTCGGATCTGCGCGACGAGTCCGACCGCGAGGGGCTCCGCATCGTCATCGACCTGAAGCGCGGGGAGGTGGCGGACGTCGTCCTCAACAACCTCTACAAGCACACGCCGCTTCAGACGACGTTCGGTGTCATCATGCTCGCCATCGTTGGCGGGCGGCCGAAGGTTCTGTCGATGGTCGAGGTGGCCGAGTACTTCATCGACTTCCGACGGGACGTCGTCCGACGCCGTACCGAATTCGAGCTGCGCAAAGCCCAGGCGAGAGCCCATATCCTGGAAGGCCTCAAGATCGCGCTCGACCACCTCGACGAGGTGATTGCGTTGATCCGCGCGGCGAAATCGCCCGCCGAGGCACGCGAAGGGCTGATGACGACCTTCGGCCTGAGCCAGCTGCAGTCACAGGCCATCCTCGACATGCAGCTCCAGCGGCTGACGGGCCTGGAGCGGCAGAAGATCATCGACGAGTTGACCGAGGTTCGCGCGATCATCGAGCGACTGCTCGCGATACTCGGCAGCGAAGCGCTGCTGATGCAGATCGTCAAGGACGAGCTGAAGGCCGTCCGCGACCGGTTCGGCAACCCGCGGCGGACCGAGATCATCGAGGAGGAGGGGGAGTTCCGTATCGAGGACCTGATTGCTGACGAGGACATGGCGATCACGGTCAGCAATACCGGGTACATCAAGCGGACGGCCGTCTCCAACTACCGGACGCAGCGGCGGGGCGGCCAGGGGCGGAAGGGAATGAGCGTGAGGGAGGAGGACTTCGTCACCCACCTCTTCGTCGCCTCCACCCACGCCTACATCCTCATCTTCAGCGACAAGGGACGCGTCTACTGGCTGAAGGTCTACGTGATTCCGGACGTCGGGCCGGACGGCAAAGGCAAAGCCATAGCGAACCTCGTCTCGATGTTGCCCGACGAGAAGATCGCGGCGCTGCTGGCCGTGCGGGAATTCGACGAGGGGAAGTTCGTTGTCATGGGCACGCGCCGGGGCGTCGTGAAGAAGACCGAGTTGACCGCGTTCCGGAATCCCCGGGCTGCCGGCATCATCGCGATGGGGGTCGAGGACGAGGACGCCGTCATTGCCGTGCAAATGAGCGACGGGCAGAGCGAGGTGTTCATCGGCTCGCGCGACGGCATGGCCATCCGGTTCCCCGAGGGCGACGTGCGGCCGACCGGGCGCGGAACTTACGGCGTCAGAGGCATTTCGCTGCGCGACGATGATGCCGCGGTGGCGATGGAAGTGGTGACCCCAGGGGCCGGGGCGGTCCTGACGGTTTCGGAGAACGGGTACGGGAAGCGGACGGTCCTCGACGAATATCGCGTGCAGTCAAGGGGCGGTTTGGGTATCATCAACATCCACACGACGGACCGGAACGGCCGAGTAGTCGGGATTGCGTACGTCCGAGACGAGGATGAGCTCATGCTCATCACTCAACAGGGCAAGGTCCTGCGGATGGTGACGCGAGACATTCGGACGATCGGACGTGCCACCCAGGGCGTGCGGCTGATTGGGGTGGAAGAGGACGACCGGGTCGTGTCCATCGCTCGACTCGCGGAACGTGAAGCGGATCTCAACGAGTAAAGGAGGCTGGCATGCATCGGCCGCGTTATCTTTGGTGCTTACTGCTCACCCCCGTCGTGTTCGTGCTGGTTCTGTCTGCAGCCGGCTGCGGCGGATCGGATCAAGACCAACTCGTGCGCAAGTTCTTCCAGGCCGCGCGCATGGGCGACAACATGACGCTCGCGAACATCGCGACCGTCTCGTTCGATCCCAACAAGGACGGCCGCGCGGAGAGCATCTCGGTCGTCAGCGAGACGCCCGAGCAGGCGCGCGATCTGAAGCTGAAGGATCTCGACAAGACGCTGAAGGACGCGACGACTGCCGAGTCGGAATTCAGCAAGAAGATGAAGGAGTACCAGGACAAGAACGGCGAGGCCATCAAGCGTGTCCTCGAGGTCGAACAGAAGGGCAAGGGCAAGATCGGTGGCAAGGACGCCGAGGTGCAGGCGACTTGGAGGAAGTGGCGCGACGAATCGTCCACCTATCAGAAGAAGGCCTCGGAGGCCAAGAACGCCCTGAAGACCGAGCGCAAGGTCGCCGACCTGAGCGTCCCGGACAAGGACGCGGCGACGTTCGACGCGACCGAGTTCACCAAGGAAATCACGGTGTCGGCCAAGGTGCGCACGCCGGCCAACCAGGTCGAGCAGAAGACGCTCGTGCTGACCCTCCAGCGTGTCGTCCTGAAGGACTCGGCCGGCAAGCTGACCGAGGGCAAGTGGATGATCACCGCCCTGAAGGAAGGCGCGAAGACCAGCTAGCTCCAGCGGGACCGATGCATCGGACCTCTTGACGGGGCGCCGCGAGGCGCCCCGTTTGCATTTTGGGCCGCTACAGCACCTCGAGCTTCGCGTACTTGGCGAGGAGGCGTTTCGAGCCCACGCTGTTGAAGCGGACGACGAGCTTGACGTCGCCGTCTGCCGGCTCGACGCTGATCACCGTGCCGAGGCCAAACTGGGCGTGGCGGACCTTCGCGCCAGCCTCGAGGTGGCCCGACCGGGACTGGTCCTCGTCCTCGTAAACGTAGGTGGGCGACGTTTCCTTCAGACGCGTGGGGGAGGACCCGCGCGCGCCGCTCGCCCTGTACCCGCCGTACGCCGACCCGCCGGACCCGCGGCCACCCCACAGCCCGGCTTGATAGACCGACGGCGCGACTGATTCGATCCGCTCGATCAGTTCCTCGGGAACCTCGTCGATGAACCGCGAGGGCGCGCAGGCCCGGTACTCGCCGTACCAACGGCGCCGCGCCGCGCTGGCGAGGATCAGCTTCTTCCGCGCGCGCGTCATGCCGACGTAGCAGAGTCGGCGCTCCTCCTCGAGTTCCGCCTCGTCCTCCGTCGACCGTGAGTGCGGGAAGAGGCCTTCCTCGAGACCCGCGATGAAGACGAGCGGGAACTCGAGCCCCTTCGCGCTGTGGAGCGTCATCATCAGCACCCGCGCGTCGGCCGCGCCTTCGGCCTCGTCCGTGTCGGAGAGCAGAGAGAGGCGATCGACGAAACCGCCGAGGGTGGCGGCCTCGTCGCGCGTCTCGTACTCCTTCGCCGCCGACACGAGTTCCATCAGGTTCTCGATGCGGCCCAGGGCCTCCTCGGTCCGCTCGTCGCGCAACTCCTGCAGGTAACCGGTGCGGTCGAGCACCTTGCCGATCGCGATCGACACCGGATCCTGGCGCGCGACATCGAACAGGCCAATCATCAGATCGCGGAAGACACGCAGCGACGCCGCCGCCCGGCCGGAAAACGCCCCGTGATCGAGCCCCCCCGCCAGGCGCGACCACATCGAGTTAGGCGAGAGGCCGAGCGCGCCGGACAATCCGAGAACCGGCGGCGCCGACTCGAGCGACTCCATCACGCCCTTTCCGATCCCTCGCGTCGGCACGTTGATCACCCGCCTCAAGCTCACGTCGTCGTCCGGATTGATGAGGAGCTTGAGGTAGGCGAGCGTGTCCTTGACTTCCTTCCGCTCGTAGAACCGCACGCTGCCGATGATGCGGTAGGCGATGCCCTCGCGACGCAGCGCATCTTCGATGACGCGCGACTGGGCGTTGGTGCGATAGAGAACCGCCATCGGCGTGTCGCCGCTGGTGCCGACGGCTGTGCGCGCAACGCGCGCGATGACGTCCGCCTCCTCGAGTTCGTCGTTCGAAAAGTAGTAGCTGAGCTTGTCGCCGCCCTTCTGCTCGGTCCAGAGCCGCTTCTCCTTGCGGTTCCGATTCTGGCTGATGACGGCCGACGCGGCGTCGAGGATTACCTGGGTCGACCGGTAGTTGCGCTCGAGGCGGACGACCTTCGCGTCGGGGTAATCGGCCTCGAAGTCCATGATGTTGCGCAGGTCGGCGCCGCGCCACTTGTAGATGGACTGGTCGGGGTCGCCGACGACGCAGATGTTGCGATGTGCCTCGGAGAGACGCCGCATCAGCAGATACTGCGGGCGGTTCGTGTCCTGGTACTCGTCCACGAGCAGGAAGCGGAAACGGCTCGCGTAGCGCGCCCGCACGTCAGCGGCCTTGTCGAAGAGTTCGACGGTCTTGAGCAACAGGTCGTCGAAATCCAATGCGTTGCTGCGGGCGAGCGCCTTCTGATAACCCGCGAACAGCTTTCCCAACTGCGCGTCGCGCGGGTTGTAGCTGTCCAGGAAGGCTTCCGGGCCCTGCATCAGGTTCTTGGCGTGGCTGATTCGGCCGAGCGCGGCCTTCGGTTGGAGCACCGAGTCGTCGATGTTCAAATCGCGCATCACCTGCTTCATCGCCGACACCTGGTCGGTCGAGTCGTAGATGACGAAATCGCGGGACAGGCCGATGGCCGGCGCTTCCCTGCGGAGCAGCCGCGCGCACATCGAGTGGAACGTGGACACCCACGCGCCGGTCGCCGCGTCGCCGAGGAGTGTCTCGACGCGACTGCGCATCTCCTCCGCGGCCTTGTTGGTGAACGTCACGGCGACGACCTCGCGGGCATCCGCGTGGCCGGCGCCGATCAGGTAGGCGATACGATAGGCGATAACCCGTGTCTTGCCCGACCCGGCTCCAGCAAGGATGAGCAGAGGCCCGTCGACCAGCAGCACCGCCTCGCGCTGCTCGGGATTGAGTTCGTCAAGAAAATTCATGGACTCCAGGCGGCTAGGCGGAAAGGCGGCGAGGCGACCAGGCAGCAGCAGCGCAACAGGGCGGAAAGGCCGAACGGCGGTCCGCCCCGCCTGCCCGCCCGTCCGCCTATTCGCCTACCCGCCCATTCATTCTACCGTGACACTCTTCGCCAGGTTCCGCGGCTGATCCACGTCGCAGCCGCGACGAACGGCAATGTGGTAGGCGAGGAGTTGCAGCGGGACGACCATGGCGACGGGCGCGAACAGCGGCTTGGTCTCCGGGAGACAGATGATCGAGTCGTGCTCGGTGTCGAGGAGGCTCTCGACCAGTTCGTCGCGTCCGGTCGTCAGCGCGATGACCGAGCCGCCGCGCGCCTTCACCTCCTGGATGTTGCTCAGCATCTTCTCGAACACGTGGTCGCGCGGCGCAATCGCCACCACCGGCATCTGTTCGTCGATGAGCGCGATCGGACCGTGCTTCATCTCGCCAGCCGGATACCCCTCGGCGTGGATGTAGGAAATCTCCTTCAGCTTCAGCGCGCCCTCGAGCGCGATCGGGTAGTTGATCCCCCGGCCGAGGAACAGGAAATCGCGGCGGTTGTAATAGCGACGCGCGATCTCGTCCACGAGCGACGACACCCGCAGCGTCTGATCGATCAGCGTCGGGAGCTGCAGCAGGCCTTCGATCTGCTCACGCGCCTGCTCGGCCGACAGGGTGTGTCGCGCCTGTGCCAGGTGGAGCGCCAGCAGGTGCAGCGCGACGAGCTGCGACGTGAACGCCTTGGTCGAGGCCACGCCGATCTCCGGCCCCGCGTGCGTGTAGACCGTGCCCTCGCTCTCGCGCGTCGCCATGCTGCCGACCACATTGCAGATCGCCAGGCTGCGGGCGCCCTTCTGCTTTGCCTCTCGCAGCGCCGCCAGCGTGTCCGCCGTTTCGCCCGACTGCGTGATGACCACGGCCAGCGTCTTTCTGCCGACAATCGGATCGCGGTAGCGGTACTCGGAGCCGTAGTCGGTTTCGACCGGCAGCCTCGCAAGGTTCTCGATCAGATACTTGCCGACCAGGCCGGCGTGCCACGACGTGCCACACGCGATGATCGACACGTTCTCGATGCCCGCGAGATCGGGTTCCGACAGCGTCATCTCTTCGAGGAACACGCGGCCGGTGTCCACCGACACGCGCCCGAGGACCGTGTCGCGCACGGCCTGCGGCTGCTCGAAGATCTCCTTCAGCATGAAGTGCTTGTAACCCGCCTTCTCGGCCTGGATCGGGTCCCACAGCACCCGCTGCGTCCGGCGATCGAGCTTCGTCCCGGCGAAGTTCGTGAACGTCACGCCGCCGGCCGTCAATACCGCCATCTCCTCGTCCGCCAGGAACACGATGTCGCGCGTGTGCTCCAGGATGGCGGGGATGTCGGATGCGACGAAATACTCGCCGTTGCCGATGCCGACCACGAGCGGCGGGCCGTTGCGGGCCGCGACGATCTTCTGCGGCTCATCGGCCGAGATCAGGACGAGGGCGAACATGCCGCGCATCTGCGCGAGGGCGCGCCGCGTCGCGCCCTCGAGACCGCCGTCGCCGGGATGCGCCTTGAGTTCCTGTTCGACCAGGTGCGCCACGATCTCGGTGTCGGTCTCCGTGACGAACTTGTGGCCCTGGCCCTGCAGCTGGTGCTTCAGCTCGAGGTAGTTCTCGATGATGCCGTTGTGCACGACCACGATGCGGCCCGTGCAGTCGCGGTGCGGGTGGGCATTCTCCTCGGTCGGCCGTCCGTGCGTCGCCCACCGGGTGTGCCCGACACCGAACTCGCCGTCGAGCGGCTCGGCGCGGATCACATCCTCCAGGCGCGAGAGCTTCCCGGCGCTCCGGCGCAGGCTGATGACCCCGTGGCGGACCACCGCCACGCCGGCCGAATCGTAGCCGCGGTACTCGAGCCGCCGCAGGCCTTCGATGAGAACAGGAACAACGGGCTTCGAACCGATGTAGCCGATGATGCCGCACATAGGGAGGTTACTCTCTTAAAGGATGAAGGAGGAAGGATGAAGGAGGAAGGAGGAAGGAGGAAGGAGGAAGCACGAAGGAGGAAGGATGAACACGGAACATCATCAGCCGTCCTGCCTCGGTCCTCATCCTTCCGTCTTCATCCTTCCGTCTTTGTCCTTCCGCCTTCATCCTTCATCTTCTTCGTCGCCACCCAACCTTCTTTGTTGACCTGTTTGCCACGGGCGATGCCGAGGGCACCCGGCGGGACGTCCTCGGTGATGGTCGATCCGGCGGCGACGTAGGCATCGCGACCGATGCGGACCGGGGCGATGAGCTGGGAGTCGCTGCCGATGAACACGCCGTCCTCGATGACGGTCGGATTCTTGCGCACGCCGTCGTAGTTGCACGTGATCGTGCCCGCGCCGATGTTCACCTTCTCGCCGATCGTGGCGTCGCCCAAGTACGCGAGGTGGCTGGCCTTCGACCCCGCGCCGAGGCGCGTCTTCTTCAGCTCGACGAAGTTGCCGACGCGCGCGCCGGCCCGGATGTCCGAGTCGGGGCGAACGTGGGCGAACGGTCCAATGCTTACCTTTTCGGCAATTCGCGCCCCGGTCAGCAGGCAGTGGTCGAGCACGGTCACCTCGTCGGCGAGGACCGAGTCGACGATCCGCACGCCAGAGCTGATGACGCATCGGGCGCCGATGCGCGTCCGCCCCTGCAGGAACACGCCCGGCCGAATAGTCGTGTCCGGGCCAACCTCGACATCGCGGTCCACGTAGGTCGTGTCGGGATCCTCGAGCGTGACGCCGGCCGCCATCAGCGCCAGGTTCCGCGCCTGCCAGACCTGTCGGCTCATCGCGGCCAGTTCCGAGCGGTTGTTGATGCCGAGGATTTCTGCCGGATCCGCCGCCACGACGGCCCCGACCTGCCGCCCCTGTGTGCGATAGATACCGATCAGGTCCGGAAGGTAGTACTCGCGCTGTGCGTTGTCCGCGGCAATCTGGCCGAGGGCCGGGAAGAGCGGCTCGAGGTCGAACGCGTAGATGCCCGAGTTGATTTCGCGGATCGCGCGCTCGGCAGCGCTCGCGTCCCGATGTTCGACGATGCGCAGGACCGAATCGCCGTCACGGACGACGCGGCCGTAACCGGTTGGGTCCGGAACGATGGCGGTGACGACCGTGGCGGCGGCGCCCGAGGCCTCGTGCGTCGAGATCAGCGCGTCGAGGGTCTCCCTCCTCAGGAGCGGCACGTCACCCGACAGCAGGACCAGCGTGCCGCGGACACCCTCGAGGAGCGGCTTGGCTTGCAGCACCGCGTGGCCAGTCCCGAGCTGCGGCTCCTGCAGAACGAACCGGACGTCGGCTCGATGGGCCAACGCCTTCTGCACCTGTTCCGCTTCGTGACCGACGACAACCGTCCGGCTGGCGGGGGAGAGCTGGCCCGCCGTGGCGAGCACGTAGTCGATCATCGGCGCGCCGGCCACCTGGTGAAGCACCTTCGGCCGGGCGGACTTCATGCGGGTGCCCTTTCCCGCAGCCAGGATGAGGACGTGGAGTGGGGTCATAAAGAGCCCGGAGCCGTATCCTCGCGCTACCGTCTTCGTCGCCGCACGACCGGCGCTTCCAGCAGGGCAACGAAGCTCTCCATCTCGTGGAGCGGTTCGAAATCGACGTCCTGGCTGGCGAGATAGCGATTCTCCGGGTTGAGGTCGATCGCCTGCCGCAGGTGTCCCAGACCTGCGGCGATGTCCCCCTTCAGTGCGTGAACGACGGAGAGCATGTAATGGACGTGGTCGTTCGACCCGTCCTCGGCCTCGAGCCGGCGGAGCAGCGTCAGCCCCTCATCGTACGCGCCGCGGTTGATGGCGACGGTGGCCGCGTACACCCGATCCTCGAACGTCTTCGGGGCCGGTTCCTTCGACGAGGCCTGTCGCTCGCAGAGGGTCAGGTAGACCCGGACACGCTCCTGCAGTTCCTTCTCTTCCGGATACGTCTTGATGATCGCTTTCAGAAGTTCGGCCGCACGTCCGAATTGCCGCTGTTGGAGTGCGCGGAAAGCGCGCTCGAACATTTCGACGGCCGCCTCGTGGACCTTCTGATCGTCCAGTGCCGCCGGCGTGACAGGAGCCCTCGAATTCAGTCGCGACTGCGGTTTCGCCGCCTTGGTCGGGGGCATCGCCTTGGTGGGCACTCTCGCCGTGCGTTTCCGGGCTGGGGCAGACGGCACCGGCCTCTTGGCGACGGCCTTCCGCGCGGGCTTCACCGGTTTCCTGGGCGCGGCCTTCGGACTCGGCTTGGAGATCGCCTTCCGAGGCTTGGCGGCGGCCGCGGGGCGAGCAGCCTTCCCGGACTTCGGCCTCAAATGCTGAGCTGGCCTCCGATTCCCGACGGTCGATGAACGGGTCTGGCGCTGCTTAGCCATGGGACAAGTCCCCTGTTAGGGCAAAACCCAGAAACAATAAAGCGATTGGCGGCGCTAACTTAACAAATGCCCTATTGAGAGGTCAAGTCGGGTGCGGGATCGACGCTGGCCTTTGCGCGTTCGACGGCGGCGTACACCTCACGGGCGCTGAGGCCGTATTTCTCGGCCAGCCGCGAAATGGCCGGCCGACGCGCGAGGCCAGAATCCTCAGTCAGATGATAGAACTCATCGAAAAGGCCGGCATCTGAGGGTAGGGCGTCTGGCAGAGACGGCGTCGCGGCGGCAGGTCCGAGTACGATCGTGAACTCTCCTCGCGGAGTCAGCAACCGAGGGAGCACGGCAGAAATAGGTCCCCTGACCAATTCCTCGTGAAGCTTGGTCAACTCCCTGGCGACGCACACCGGCCGGTCGCCAAGGGCGCGAAGGGCGGCAGCCAACGTCTCCCGGATCCGGTGCGGAGCTTCGTAGAAGATGAGCGTCTCCTGCCGGCCGGCGAGTGACTCGAACCAGCGGTCCCGAGCCTGCAAGCGGGGCGGTGGGAAGCCCAGGAACGCGAACGAGTTGGTCGGCAGGCCGGAGGCGACCAGGGCCGTGAGCAGGGCGCTTGGGCCTGGAACGGCCTCGACCCGGATGCCGGCCTCCACCGCCGCCTTCACGAGTCGATAGCCCGGATCCGAGATGCCCGGCGTTCCGGCGTCCGACACGAGGGCGAGGTTGTCGCCGGCCACAAGACGTGCGAGCAATCGGGGCGTCTTCTCGTGCTCGATCTGCTCGTAGAAACTGGTGGTCGGCACGTGGATGTCGAAATGTGCCAGGAGTTTTGCGGTGTGTCGGGTGTCCTCGGCGGCGACGAGCGAGACCTCGCGCAGTACACGCAACGCCCGCAGCGTGATGTCCTCGAGGTTGCCGATCGGCGTCGCAACGAGAAAGAGGGTGCCGGGCATGTCCGTTCCAACCTTGTGCCCTGAACCGGAGGCCGGGTATTGTACCATTGTAGCCAGGGGCAGTCTGTCGGAGCGCGAACGGCGGGAGTCGCCGAACGGCTCGCCGGCGGCCCGGACCCTCGAGGGCGCGAGAGTGTACTCATCCGAACCGTTGCACCATTTCGTCGACGATTACCTGCGTTATCTCTACGAGATCCAGCCAACGGGCGCGGCGCTCGACGGCGTGCACACGAACGACGATCTCCTGGAGGACTTCAGTCGAAACGCGCTCGAAGGACAGGCGCGGGCACTGTCCGGCTTCGCCCGCCGCCTCGACGAGATCTCGGTTGATGGTCTGACCGAGACCGAGCGAGTCGAGCATCCGGTCATTGCCGCCACGATCCGGGCGCGGATCTTCGAACTCGAAGAGGTCCGGACGTGGGAGCGCAATCCGCAGCACTACGCCGACGTCCTTGCCACCAGCCTGGCGACCCAGGCGATCTTCCCGTACGCCGCCGAAGACGAACGCGCGCGGCGCGTGCTGTCCAAGCTGCGTCAGACGCCGCGCCTGCTGCAGGCGGCCCGCGATAACATCAAGGACCCGCCAGGCATCTACGCGAAGGTCGGGATGGAGACCATGCGCGGCGTGCTGCGGTTCATCGAGCGCGATCTGCCGCGGGCGTTCTCCGGCGTCGATGACTTGCATCTGCTGGGCGATCTGGCCGACGCGTCGGTCGAGGCGGCGGATGCCATCAAGGGTTATCAACGCTACCTCGAGGAGGAGGTCGCGCCCAAGGCGCGTGCGTCGTTCCGTCTCGGCCGCGAGAAGTTCGAGCGCAAGCTGAAGCTGGAAGAAGGCATCTCGGTCGGAGTGGACAAGCTCCTCGCCATCGCGGGACGCGAGCTGTGGGCCGTGCAGGAAGAGTTTCGCCGCGTGGCGTCGCGCATCGACAACGGGGACGCGCGGACGGCGTGGCGCAAGGCGAAGGACAACCATCCGGCTGCCGGCCAGCTCGTGGGAACCGCGCAGGGGCAGCTCGAGAAGTTGATGACGTTCATCCAGCGGAACGACCTCGTGACGATTCCGCCGGGCGAACCGCTGCTCGTGGCGCCGACGCCGGATTTCTACCGCTGGACGTTTGCCAGCATGTGGACGCCGGGGCCGTTCGAGACCAAGCCGACGCGTGCGTACTACTACGTCACCGACGCGGATCCGTCGTGGCCGGCGGAGCGCCAGGCCGAGCACCTGCTCGACTTCAACTTCGCCACGCTGTGGTCCATTTCCATCCACGAGGCGTACCCGGGACACTACCTGCACGCCCTGCACCTGCGGCAGGTGGATTCGAAACTGCGCAAGTCGATGCTGTTCTCGCCCGCGTCCACGGTCGAAGGCTGGGCGCACTACTGCGAGCAGATGATGATGGAGGCGGGGTTCGAAAAGGGTGACCCGTACGTCCGCCTCGGACAACTGGCCGAAGCCCTCATCCGCCTCGCCCGCTTCATCGTCGGAATCCGGCTGCACGCCGAGGACATGTCGGTCGAAGCGGGGATGCGTTTCTTCCGCGACGAGGCGTTCATGGAGGAGTCGGGCGCGCGACGGGAAGCCGAGCGCGGCACGTTCGACCCAACCTACCTGGTCTACAGCGCCGGGAAGCTGATGGTGCAGAAGCTGCGCGCAGATTACAAGGCGCAACTCGGTGCGAAGTACTCGCTGCGCGCGTTCCACGACGCGTTCCTCGGCAATGGGACGCTGCCGATCTGGGCGATGCGAAAGCTGATGCTGCCGGGGGATAGGGGTGATGTGCTTGAATGAGCGCTAGCGGCTAAGCGCTAAGTGCTAGTGCTGGGTGCTGGGTGCTGGGTGCGCGGGAAGGCGCCAGGCGGGGAAGCAGGGCTGGGAGCAATGCCACTTTACGAATATCAGTGTGAGATTTGCGGCGTCAAGTTCGAGGTGATTCAGAAGTTCGCGGATCGGTCCGTGGACAAGTGCCGAACGTGCGGCGGGCCGGTGCATCGGTTGCTGTCGGCGCCGGCCATCCAGTTCAAGGGGACCGGCTGGTACATCACCGACTACGCGCGGAAGGGGAAGGGCGAAGGCGACACGGCCACCGTTTCTTCGAGCGGATCGAACAACGGCAGCACGTCGACGAGCGGCGCCACGTCGAGTCCGAGCAACGGCAGCGGCAGCAAGGACAGCTCAGCCGCCAGCACCTCGTCGACGACGACCCCGGCTGCCTCGACGACCCCGGCGGCCAAGAAAGAGTAGGCGTTACCGTGCGATGAGGTCGAGTGTGCGCAGGTACTCCTTGAAGGGCTCGGCCAGATCGGGGCGGCGCAGCGCGAAGTAGACGACGGCCTTCAGGAAGCCGAGCTTGTTCCCGGTGTCGTGGCGGACGCCCTTGACCTCGTAGGCATAGATGGGCCGCTCGTGCAACAGGCGGCGGAGGCCGTTGGTCAGCTGGATCTCGCCCGTGCGATCGGCGGCCGTCGCCTTCAACGCCGGGAAGATGTCGGGCGTCAGGATGTAGCGGCCGATAATCGCCAGGTTCGACGGCGCCTCGTCGCGCCGCGGCTTTTCCACCAGATCGCGCACCCGATACAACCCGTCGCCGAGCGGCTCCGCGATGTCCACGATGCCGTACGACGAGACATCCGTCTGTGGCACGCGTTCGACGGCGAGCACCGGGCTGTTGACCCGCTCGAACACATCGCACATCTGTCGCAGCGCCGGCGGATCCGCGTCAATCACATCGTCGCCCAGGATGACCGCGAACGGTTCGTTGCCAACGAGCTCACGCGTGACCAGCACGGCGTGGCCGAGGCCGAGCGGCTCGCCCTGGCGGACGTAGACGAAGTTGATGAGGTTCGAGACCTTGCGAATCGTGGCCAGCAGTTCCGTCTTGCCGCGCGACTCGAGGAATGTTTCGAGCTCGATCGAGACGTCGAAATGATCTTCGATCGCGTTCTTGCCGCGTCCGGTGACGAGGATGATGTTGTCGACGCCGGACGCCACCGCTTCTTCGACGCCGTACTGGATGATCGGCTTGTCGACGAGCACCAGCATTTCCTTCGGCTGGGCCTTGGTGGCCGGCAGGAACCTGGTGCCGAGACCGGCGGCGGGGAAGACGGCTTTTCGGATGGTCGTCATCGAATCTCCTCTGTAGCCTGAACGAAGCCCAAGGGCTTCGAGACCTATACACAGTCCGCCGAGGTCGCCGGGGAAAGACCGCGAAAGAAATCAGGATCTCTGCGCCCTCTGCGTGCTCTGTGTTCGAACCGTCCGCGCAGCACCGCTCATCGTAGACCGTTTCCGGGAGGCGCAAAAGGCCAAAGGGCTGCCCGCCGCCGGTTGTATCCTATAAGATCTGGATGCAGGCCGCCGTCTCCGCGGGCCCTGCATCCTCTGGCGACGAACTTCTTCTGACCGGTGACGATCGGCTACAGCCATGCTCGACCCTGCATTCGTTCGTGATCATCCCGATGCCGTGCGGACCGGTCTTCGCAGCCGCGGCATCGACCCCGATGCCGACCTCGAGGCGCTCGCGACCTTCGAGTCGCGCCGGCGCGAGGTGATTCTCGAAGTCGAGGAACTCAAGCGCCTGCAGAACCGTTCGGGCGAAGAAGTGGCGCGAGCCAAGAAGGAGGGCCGCGATCCGAGCGCGGTGTTCGCCGCGAACCGCGAGCGCGGGCAGCAGATCAAGCAGCTCGAAGCCGACCTCGACGCCATCGAGCAGCAGCGACGCGCCCTGCTGCTCACCATTCCGAACCTGCCGGCCCCGCACGTGCCGGTGGGCGCCAGTGCCGCCGAGAACAGGGAAGTGCGCCGCGTCGGCGAGCCCCGCGCCTGCGACTTCGAGCCCCAGGCGCACTGGGATCTCGGGCCGGCGCTCGGCATCATCGACTTCGAGCGGGCGACGAAGGTGTCGGGCGCGCGCTTCTCGTTTCTGATGGGCGACGGCGCGCGGTTGTCGCGCGCGCTCATCAACTTCATGCTCTCGTTGCACACCCGTGAGCATGGCTATACCGAGGTCGAGCCGCCCTTCATGGTCAGCGCCGAGACGCTGACCGGCACGGGCAACCTGCCGAAGTTCGAGGCCGACCTGTTCAAGATTGCCGGCGAGTGGGACCTGTACCTGATTCCGACCGCCGAGGTTCCACTGACGAACCTCCACCGAGGCGAAATTCTCGACGGCCGCCAGTTGCCGCTGAAGTACTGCGCCTACACGCCGTGCTTCCGCAGCGAGGCCGGGTCGTACGGAGCCGACGTGCGCGGCCTGATCCGCCAGCACCAGTTCGACAAGGTGGAACTGGTCAAGTTCGCGGCTCCCGACCGCTCGTACGAGGAACTCGAGGGGCTGACGCGGGACGCCGAGCAGGTGCTCGTGCGCCTCGGCCTGCCGTATCGCACGATCATGCTGTGCACTGGCGACATGGGCTTCGCGTCGGCCACGACCTACGACATCGAGGTATGGCTCCCGAGCCAGAAGACGTACCGCGAGATTTCGTCCTGCAGCAACACCGAGGCCTTCCAGGCGCGGCGCGCGAACATCAAGTTCCGGCCGGACGGCAAGGGCAAGGCTGAGCTCGTCCACACGCTCAACGGGTCGGGACTCGCCGTCGGCCGCACGCTGATCGCCGTGCTCGAGAACTACCAGCAGAAGGACGGCTCGGTGATCGTTCCCGAGGCGCTGCGTCCCTGGATGGACGGGCAGGAGATCATCACGCCCCGGCGGTAGATGTCAGGATCCAGGAGTCAGGAGCCGGAATCCAGGCGCCGAAACGCAGAGGCTGTCATCTGGCTTCTCACTCCTGTATTCTGACTCCTGACTCCTGACTCGTGATGCGGAGAGGTGGCCGAGTGGTTGATGGCTCCGGTCTTGAAAACCGGCGTGGGGGAAACCCCACCGGGGGTTCGAATCCCTCCCTCTCCGCCAACCACCTTCGCTCGCGCTCGATTGCTGCGCGAG